>NZ_JAPWHT010000006.1:0-65287 GCF_027270795.1 Streptomyces sp. ActVer | reverse complement strand
GTTGCCGCGGCGGTACGACGGGCGGCTGGGGCGGGAGCTCCGGCGGTGGCGCTGCCGGCGGCTCCGGCGGCGGCTACTCGGACGAGCCCCCCTTCTAGCCCCCGGGCTGAGGGTGGGCCGTACCCACACTTCTTGATCACACAGGAGAAACACACATGGCGAAGCCGCCTGTGCGCAAGCCTAAGAAGAAGGTCTGCGCATTCTGCAAGGACAAGGTCACGTACGTGGACTACAAGGACACGAACATGCTGCGGAAGTTCATTTCCGACCGCGGCAAGATCCGTGCCCGCCGCGTGACCGGCAACTGCACGCAGCACCAGCGTGACGTCGCCACGGCTGTGAAGAACAGCCGTGAGATGGCGCTGCTGCCCTACACCTCCACCGCGCGATAAGGGAAGGGTGACCGAAACATGAAGATCATCCTCACCCACGAGGTCTCCGGCCTCGGCGCCGCGGGCGACGTCGTCGACGTCAAGGACGGTTACGCTCGCAACTACCTGATCCCGCGGAACTTCGCGATCCGCTGGACCAAGGGTGGCGAGAAGGACGTCGAGCAGATTCGTCGCGCTCGCAAGATCCACGAGATCCAGACCATCGAGCAGGCCAACGAGATCAAGGCCCGCCTCGAAGGTGTGAAGGTCCGTCTGGCCGTCCGCTCCGGCGACGCCGGTCGTCTCTTCGGTTCCGTCACCCCGGCTGACGTCGCCTCGGCGATCAAGGCTTCCGGTGGCCCCGACGTCGACAAGCGCCGCATCGAGCTGGGCTCGCCGATCAAGACGCTGGGCGCTCACGAGACGTCTGTGCGTCTGCACCCCGAGGTTGCCGCCAAGGTCAACATCGAGGTCGTCGCCGCGTAAGCGGTGCGCTAGCAGTGCATGTGAGGGCCGCACCCCAAGGGTGCGGCCCTCACTGTTTGCCCTGGCCTCCGGGAAGGGAGCGCCTCCGGCAGGACTCTCTCAGCCGACGGTGTTTCACGTGAAACAAAGCGAATCCGTCGTCGGGGAACGGTGCGGAATGCTCGTTGTTTCACGTGAAACCGAGCGACCTCACGTGCCTTCGTGACGCCGGAGCGGGTTTGCTCAGTGCGTGGCGCCTGTGACGATCCAGCGACCCGAGCGGGTGCGCAGCCACAGGGTCAGCATCCGCACGGTCATCATGAGGGTCATCGCTCCCCAGACCGCGGTCAGCCCGCCGCCGAATACGGGCACGAGCAGTGCCACAGGAGCGAAGACGGCCAGGGTGAGGATCATGGCCCATGCGAGATACGGGCCGTCCCCCGCTCCCATCAGGACGCCGTCCAGGACGAAGACGATCCCGCAGATCGGCTGCGAGAGCGCCACCATGAGCAGGGCGGGCAGCGCGGTGTCGTGGACGACCGAGTCGCTGGTGAAGAGCGGCAGGAACAGCGGTCGGCTGACGATCACCAGCCCGCCGAGCACAACGCCGACGGCGATGCCCCACTCCACCATGCGGCGGCAGACATCGCGGGCTCCCTGGGCGTCTCCCGCACCGAGATAGCGGCCGATGATGGCCTGACCAGCGATGGCGATCGCGTCGAGGGCGAAGGCGAGCAGGCTCCACAGCGACAGGATGATCTGGTGCGCGGCGACATCGGCGTCTCCGAGCCGGGCCGCGACGGCGGTGGCAATCATCAGGATCGCGCGCAGAGAGAGAGTGCGGAACAGCAGCGGTGCGCCGGCCTGGGCGCAGGCACGTATCCCGGCGGCGTCGGGCCGCAGGGATGCCCCGTGCTTCCGCGCTCCGCGGACCACCACGAGGAGGTACACAGCGGCCATGCCGTACTGGGCGATGACGGTTCCCCAGGCGGAGCCGGCGATGCCCAGGTCCGCGCCGTAGACGAGGCCCACGTTGAGGGCACCGTTGGCGACGAAGCCCGCGATGGCGACGTAGAGGGGTGTCTTGGTGTCCTGTAGGCCACGGAGGACACCGGTGGCGGCGAGGACGACGAGCATCGCGGGGATGCCGAGGGCCGAGATGCGCAGATAGGTGGTGGCGTAGGGGGCTGCGGTGTCAGAGGCGCCGAAGAGTTCCACCAGGGTGGGTGCGGTGGGCAGGACGACGGCGATGACGGCGGCGCCGAGCAGCAGTGCCAGCCAGATGCCGTCCATGCCCTGGCGGATCGCGGCCTGGAGGTCGCCTGCTCCGACCCGTCGGGCAACGGCGGCCGTGGTGGCGTACGCGAGGAAGACGAAGATGCTCACGGCTGTGACGAGGAGAGCCGAGGCGATGCCGAGACCGGCGAGTTGTGCGGTGCCGAGATGGCCGACGATCGCGGTGTCCACCATGAGGAAGAGAGGCTCGGCTATGAGTGCGCCGAAGGCCGGAACGGCCAGCGCGACGATCTCTCGGTCGTGCCGTCGCCGGGCGGCCTTGGGTGCCGCGGGAGCCTGTGTCATGCGCATCAATGTAATCTTCCACAGGTAAGAGATACAAGTGTCCTATGACCCTTACCTTCGGTCGCGTGAGACGCGCTGCCCGGCGCCATTCGCGTCGATCTTGATCCGACCGGGAAAGTTTTTCTTCTGCACAGCCGGTGGACGGGATATGCGCAGGTCAGGATAGGTGCGGAAATGATGCTGAGTGCTTGTTCACAGGCCTGTCCACCGGGTCGTGCACAGGTTTTGCCGGGTTCTCCACAGCATCGGGGCCGTCGTCCACATGGCCTGTGGATAACCAGATTGGCTGACGGTGCCCGCGGGCCTACCGTGGTGCGGCACCCGCTCGCTTCTCCGTCCTCGGAAACCTCACAAAACCGACGCGTCAGAACCGGAGTTGGGCATCTCATTTGTCAGTGTCGTGCCGTAGGAATGAGGGGCACGGCGAGGTCCGCTCGGCGGACGGGAGGAGGTGGCCCGGTGAGTATTTCCGAGCCCTTGGACGATCCGTGGGCCGACAGCGGTCCCAGTGATCGTCTGCCCGCCTCCCGCCAGCGCCGCGACGGTGGCCGGGGCAGAGACGACCAGCACGACCGCGGTCCGGACAACGGAGCCTGGGACGGCGGGGGTTCGGCATTCGAGCGAGTGCCGCCGCAGGATCTGGACGCCGAGCAGTCCGTTCTCGGCGGCATGCTGCTCTCGAAGGACGCCATCGCCGATGTGGTCGAGGTGCTCAAGGGCCACGACTTCTACCGGCCGGCGCACGAGACCATCTACGGCTCGATCCTCGACCTCTACGCGAAGGGCGAGCCGGCCGACCCGATCACGGTCGCCGCCGAGCTCACCAAGCGCGGCGAGATCACCAAGGTCGGCGGCGCCTCGTATCTGCACACCCTGGTCCAGACGGTCCCGACGGCGGCGAACGCCGAGTACTACGCGGAGATCGTTCATGAGCGGGCCGTGCTGCGCCGCCTGGTCGAGGCCGGTACACGCATCACGCAGATGGGGTACGCGGCCGACGGCGACGTGGACGAGATCGTCAACAGCGCCCAGGCCGAGATCTACGCGGTCACCGAGCAGCGCACCACCGAGGACTATCTGCCGCTCGGCGACATCATGGAGGGCGCGCTCGACGAGATCGAGGCGATCGGTTCGCGATCGGGGGAGATGACCGGTGTGCCGACGGGCTTCACCGACCTCGACCAGCTCACCAACGGTCTGCACCCGGGCCAGATGATCATCATCGCCGCCCGTCCCGCCATGGGTAAGTCGACGCTGGCGCTGGACTTCGCACGGGCCTGCTCGATCAAGCACAACATGCCGAGCGTGATCTTCTCGCTCGAAATGGGCCGCAACGAGATCGCGATGCGTCTGCTCTCCGCCGAGGCGCGCGTGGCCCTGCACCACATGCGTTCGGGGACGATGACCGACGAGGACTGGACCCGGCTCGCGCGCCGGATGCCGGACGTCTCGGCCGCTCCCCTCTACATCGACGACTCTCCGAACCTGTCGATGATGGAGATCCGCGCCAAGTGCCGTCGCCTCAAGCAGCGTGCCGATCTGAAGCTCGTGGTCATCGACTATCTGCAGCTCATGCAGTCCGGCGGCAAGCGGTCCGAGAGCCGACAGCAGGAAGTCTCCGACATGTCGCGAAACCTGAAGCTGCTCGCCAAGGAGCTGGAGCTGCCGGTGATCGCGCTGTCGCAGCTGAACCGTGGTCCCGAGCAGCGCACTGACAAGAAGCCCATGGTCTCCGACCTGCGTGAATCCGGGTCGATCGAGCAGGACGCGGACATGGTGATCCTGCTGCACCGCGAGGACGCGTACGAGAAGGAGTCGCCGCGCGCCGGCGAGGCGGACATCATCGTGGGCAAGCACCGTAACGGCCCGACGGCCACGATCACGGTCGCCTTCCAGGGCCACTACTCGCGCTTCGTGGACATGGCACAGACCTGATCGTCTTGATTGCAGGGGCTCAGATGTCGAGTCGCGTGACGGGCGCTCAGCGCCTCGTCTCGTACCTGGTCAGGAGCACGCCGCAGGGAAACGTCCGCGTCTCCACCAGGTTCAGGTTCACCCAGCTGTCCAGCGCGGTGAAGAACGGCGTTCCGCCGCCCACCAGGACCGGCGCGGTGGCCAGCACGTACTCGTCGATCAGCCCGGCCCGCATGGCCGCCCCGGCGAGCGTCGCGCCGCCGATGGCCATCGGGCCGCCGTCCTCGGCCTTGAGCCGGGTGATCTCGGCGACCGCGTCGCCGGTGACCAGGCGGGTGTTCCAGTCGACCTTGTCGATCGTCGAGGAGAACACCGCCTTCGACATGTCCCGCCAGCGGCGCGCGAACTCGATCTGCGCCGGGGTGGCGTTGGGCTGCTGGTCGCCGGTCGGCCAGTGGGAGCTCATCGTCTGCCACAGCTTGCGCCCGTACAGCGACAGGTCGGTCGCCTCCAACTGGTCGGACCAGAACTGGAACAGCTCGTCGCTCGGCACGCCCCAGCCGATGTCGTCGCCGGGCGCGGCGATGTAGCCGTCCAGGGACAGGTTCATGCCGTAGATCAGTTTCCGCATGGCGCCAGCCTTCCGTGAGTCGGTCTCACGCGTACAGACCGGCGCGGCGCGGGAAACTCATCGGCGCACGATCTGAGCTCGCATGTAGTCCTCTTGCTCGGTGGCTCAGCCACAGACTCATCGTTCCGCCGAGGTCTACAGTCCGCCCGGACAGCGACCAGGGCGCGGCGGTCAGTCGCGTCGGTAGCGGGCCCTGATGTGGAAGCGTTCGCCCTGGGGGCCGAGGATGCTCAGGAACTCCACCGGCCGTTCGTCGGCGTTGCCGAACCAGTGCGGGAGGTGGGTGTCGAATTCGGCGACCTCGCCCGTGGTGAGGACGAGGTCCTGGTCGGCGAGTACGAGGCGCAGTCGTCCGTTGAGGACGTACAACCAGTGGTACCCCTGGTGTGAGCGGGGATCCGGTTCGCGGTCGGTCGGGCCAGCCGGGAGGATCTGTTTGAACGCCTGCAGCCCGCCGGGTTTGCGGGTCAGTGGGATGACGGTCATGCCGTTGCGGGTGAACGGCTGCGGGTATACCCGCGGGTCGAGGCCGGGCGGGGAGCCGACGAGTTCGTCGAGGGGCATCTGATACGCCTTGGCCAGGGGCAACAGCAGTTCCAGGCCCGGCTTGCGGTGTCCGGACTCCAGCCGGGACAGGGTGCTGACCGGAATGCCGGTGGTCTCCGACAGGGCGGTCAGGGTGGCCCCGCTGCGGCGCCGCAACTCGCGCAGCCGTGGCCCGACCGCGGCCAGCACGGTGTCGAACTCGTCACTCATGCGTTCACTGTGCCCACGCTTTTGCAGTTCTCGCAAAGAACTTTGTCGGTTCGTCATGGGCGGGGACAGGTTGATGGCAGGCCATGGACGACCGGCGCCATGGCAGCCGACCCACGATGCGAGGCACAGGCGATGGACGCACAGTTCTGGGACGAGATGTATCGCAGCCGCGACCAGGTCTTCAGCGGCCGCCCCAACGGAGTGCTCGTCACCGGGGTCACCGACCTGGCGCCGGGACAGGCGCTCGACGTCGGATGCGGTGAAGGCGCCGATGCCCTCTGGCTGGCCCGACACGGCTGGCAGATCACCGCGGTCGACATCTCGACGACCGCCCTGCAGCGCGCGGCCGCCGCTGCCGCGGACATCGAGGGTCGTGTGGCCTGGACACGGGCCGACCTGAACATCACGCCGCCCCCGGCCGACGCGTTCGACCTGGTGTCCGTCCAGTACTTTCCGCTCTTGATCCAGCCGGATCACACCGCCCTGCGTGGCCTGCTCAACGCCGTCGCACCCGGCGGCACCCTGCTCTTCGTCGGCCACGACCTCGCCGACCTGTCCCCGAGCCCGGAGCAGGGCTTCGACCCAGGCGACTACTACCAGCCGGACGACATCGCCAAGCTCCTCGACCACGACTGGACCGTCCTGATCAATGAAACCCGCCCACGGACAGCTCCCGCACCCGTCGGCACCCACCACACCCACGACACCGTCCTGCGCGCGCAACGCCCGCTGTGATCCGTGATCCGTGGGTCGCGAGATTCCGCAGCGGGCTCAAATGCGCTCGACGCGGGACGCCGGGGCAGGTGGACTTGGGCCATGACGACACCTGCGGAAGAACTGCTTCCCGCCACGCGCCGGGCCCTGCTGCACCGAATCGCCACCGCTCAGACGGAAGGGCGGGCGCCGTCGTTGGTTGCGGCGGTCGTCCGAGGTGGTGAGACGGTGTGGCACGGTTCCCGCACCTCGGTGGACGGGCACGGGCCGGACGAGAACGTGCAGTACAGGATCGGTTCGATCACCAAGACGTTCACCGCCGTCCTGGTGCTGCGGCTGCGCGACGAGGGCATCCTGGACCTGGGGGATCCGCTGGAGAAGCATCTTCCGGGCACCGGCGCGGGGGAGGCGACGATCGCCGAACTCCTTGCGCACACAAGCGGATTGGCGGCCGAATCGCCCGCCCCCTGGTGGGAGCGCACTCCCGGATCACTGCGTCCTGAACTCGCAGACGTGCTGGGCGAACAGCCGCACCGGCATCCCGTCGGACGTCGGTTCCACTACTCGAACCCCGGTTACACGTTGCTGGGCGCGCTGGTCGAGGAGCTGAGGGGTGTCCCGTGGGAAGAGGCCCTGCGGAACGAGGTGCTCGAACCGCTGGGGCTGCACCGCACGGGTGCGGAGCCTCAAGCACCGCACGCGGGCGGCTGGGCCGTGCATCCCTGGGCGGACGTGATGCTGCCCGAGCCCGTCGAGGACCTGGGCCGGATGGCACCGGCCGGCCAACTCTGGTCGACCACTGGCGACTTGGCACGCTTCGCAGCCTTCCTGGCCAAGGGCGACGACCGGGTGCTGAGCGAGGCGTCCGTACGAGAGATGCGTGCACCCGCCGCGCCGGCCGAAGCCGAAGAGGTGGCGGCCGGCAGCGCGTACGGCCTCGGTATGCAGGTCCAGTACCGGGACGGCCGGATGCTCGCGGGGCACTCCGGTTCCCTCCCCGGCTTCCTCGCCGGTCTCATGATCAGCGTCGAGGACGAACTGGCCGCCGTCGTGCTCGCCAACTGCACCTCTGGCCCGCCGGTGTTCACGGTCGCCGCCGATCTCGTACGCATCGTCGCCGAGGCCGAGCCCGGGATCCCCGAGCCGTGGCGGCCGCTGCCCGAGGTCGACCGTTCCGTACTGGAGTTGGCGGGACCCTGGTACTGGGGAACGCACGCCTCCGCGCTGCGCCTCATGGCCGACGGGGGTGTCTCGCTCGGGCCGCTGTCCGGCAACGGCCGACGTTCTCGTTTCAGGGC
Source organism: Streptomyces sp. ActVer (assembly GCF_027270795.1). Classification (NCBI taxonomy): domain Bacteria; kingdom Bacillati; phylum Actinomycetota; class Actinomycetes; order Kitasatosporales; family Streptomycetaceae; genus Streptomyces; species Streptomyces sp. ActVer. Next base: position 57,557 of record NZ_JAPWHT010000006.1, on the reverse strand, counting down.
CAACGGAGACGGAACCTGGACGGGACTCGACGGCTACTACGCGGGCGAGGCTCTGAGGGCCGTACGGCGCCCCGACGGATCGGTGGACCACCTGGACCTCGGGTCGTTCGTGTTCGCGCGGCAGCCGTACGAGGAGGGGGCTTCCGTGCCGGGCGGTGTGGATCCTGAGGGCTGGCGCGGGATCCGTTAGCCGCCCCGCGATGGGAGAGCGGCACGGTGAGGGGCGTGATGTTTCACGTGAAACAGCGCGTTCCTCACCGCAACATGGCCTTGCGCATCGACTCGGCGGCCGCGATTCGCCTCAGAGTTGGAGCTTGAACCCGACGTGGGATGCCGTGAAGCCGAGCCGTTCGTAGAACCGGCGGGCGTCGGTGCGGCTGACGTCGGAGGTCAGCTGCACCAACTGGCAGCCCTCGCTCCGGGAACGGTCGATCGCCCACTCGATGAAGCGGGTGCCCAGGCCGCTGCCGCGCTCGTCGGCATGGACGCGTACGCCTTCGATTATCGAGCGGGTCGCACCCTTGCGGGACAGCCCCGGAATGATCGTGAGTTGGAGCGTGCCGACGACACGGCCCTCGCGTGCGGCGACGACCAGATTCTGGTTCGGATCGTCGCGCAGGCGCTCCAGGGCGGCCAGATAGGGGCTCAGGTCGTCAGGTGACTCGCGCTGCGCTCCCAGAGGGTCGTCGGCGAGCATCGCGACGATGGCAGGGACGTCGTCCGGGACAGCCGGTCGTATCTCAAGATCTCCCATGGCAGCACCCTACGCAGACGTGCCCCTGCGCCGACGTGCCCCTGCGTGGACGTGACCCGACGCCGGCGTGTCACAGCGCGCGCAGGGTGGCCGCGCTCGTCACGCGGGCGTCGGCGCGCTCGCCGACTCGACGACGCGGACCAGCGGGGCCAGCTCGGGATTCAGGGCCGCTGCGTCGAGTGCCTCGCGCAGGGCGGCGTCATTGGTGGGCCGGGCTTCGTCGAGGAGCTTGAGGCCCGCCTCGCTGACGTTCGTGTAGATGCCGCGGCGATCGGTCGGGCACAGGTAGCGCAAGAGCAGCCCGCGGTCCTCCAGGCGGGTCACCAGTCGCGTGGTGGCGCTCTGGCTGAGGACGACCGCGTCGGCGACCTGCTTCATCTGGAGATGGCCGCCGTCGCCGTCGTGCTGACGGCTGAGGACGTCGAGCAGTGAGTACTCGCGCACGCTCAGGTCGTGCTTGGTCTGCAGGGCCCGTTCGATGTGGGCCTCGATCCTCCCGTGCAGCAGGGAGAGGGCGCACCAGCCCTGGGCGAGGGCGGTGAGCGCGGGGTCCGTCGCTGTCATGGCGTTCTCCTCCGTACCGGAGCGGCTGAGACCAGGATAGAGCACTCGCGCAATAGTCCGCGCTTGCAATTAATCGGCGTCTGCAAGTATTGTCAACGCACGTAAAGCGCTCCTGCAATCGTCTGGGAAGGTTCTCCCCCATGCCTCTCGCGCTTCTTGCCCTCGCGATCGGGGCCTTCGGAATCGGAACCACCGAGTTCGTGATCATGGGTTTGCTGCCCGAGGTCGCGGGTGACTTCGGTGTCTCGATCCCCACCGCGGGCTTCCTCGTGACCGGCTACGCGCTCGGCGTCATGTTCGGCGCGCCGCTCATGACGGTCCTCGGCACCAAGGTCTCCCGCAAGCGGATGCTGATGCTCCTGATGGGGCTCTTCATCGTCGGCAACCTGCTCTCCGCCGTCGCTCCCAACTTCACCGTGATGCTGATCGGCCGCGTGGTCGCCTCGCTCGCGCACGGTGCCTTCTTCGGCATCGGCTCGGTCGTCGCCGCGGACCTCGTCGCGCCCGACAAGAAGGCCGGCGCCATCTCGATGATGTTCACCGGCCTGACCGTCGCCAACGTCGTCGGCGTACCGCTGGGCACCCTCATCGGCCAGTCCGTCGGCTGGCGCGTGACGTTCACGATCGTCGCGGCCCTGGGCCTCCTCGGCCTGGCGGGCATCGCCAAGCTCGTCCCCGACATGGCCAAGCCGGAAGGCGTGCGCCTGCGTCACGAGCTGGCCGCGTTCAAGAACGTTCAGGTGTTGCTCGCGATGGCGATGACCGTCCTCGGCTTCGGCGGAGTCTTCGCGGCCATCACCTACATCGCGCCGATGATGACGCACGTGGGCGGCTTCGCCGACGGCTCCGTCACCTGGCTGCTCGTCCTCTTCGGCATCGGCATGGTCGGCGGCAACCTCGTCGGCGGCAGGTTCGCCGACCGCGCGCTGATGCCGATGCTGTACGTCTCCCTGGGCTCCCTCGCGGTCGTACTCGCGCTCTTCACGCTCACCGCGCACAACAAGATCGCGGCGGCCGTGACCATCGCGCTGATCGGTGCCCTCGGGTTCGCCACCGTGCCGCCGCTCCAGAAGCGGGTGCTCGACCAGGCGCACGGCGCCCCGACGCTCGCCTCCGCCGTGAATATCGGTGCCTTCAACCTCGGCAACGCCCTCTCCGCCTGGCTCGGCGGCCTCGTCATCGCGGGCGGCCTCGGCTACACCGCCCCCAACTGGGTCGGCGCGATCCTCGCCGCCGCCGCCCTCGTGCTGGCCGTCCTCTCGGCCGCTCTGGAGCGCCGGTCCGACGCCACCAACACCGCCGACGGCCTGATCGTCACCGGGGCGGCGTCGGCGGAGTCCGGGCAGCAGCAGGCCGCTGTTCACCACTGACCCGCTGCCTGGGCGGTCTCATCCGCCCTGGTGTGGTCGGCTGCCGGGCCAGGGCTGTCCCGGTGGCCGACCGAAGCCCGAGCAAGCCTTCACCCGCATCTCAGCGGACCGCGGCCCCCACATGCCACCACCCGGCAAACCGCCACCCCCACACAGCACCACCCATCAAGGAGAAACAAGCTCATGAGCACCACCACTGTCACCCCGCTGACCATCCAGGACGCCGAGGCTCTCGTGACGCCGCCCGTCGCGCCGCGGAAGCCGCCGACGTGAAGGTCAGCGTCACTGTCCTCGACGCGGGCGGCCACCTTCTCGCCTTCCGGCGCGACGACCGGGCCGTACTGATCTCCGGTGAGACCAGCACCCGCAAGGCCTACACGGCACTGCAGATGGACACCCCCACCGCCGACCTCGTCGACGCCGTGCAGCCGGGTGGGCTCTTCCACACCCTGCCCACCGCCCTCGACCGCCCGCTGCTTTTCATCGCGGGCGGTGTCCCGGTCCACCGCGACGGCCGCCTGATCGGCGCGATCGGCGTCGGCGGCGGCGCGCCGGAGCAGGACCACTCCTTCGCCACCGCCGCGCTGAAGACGCTCGCCTAGGAGCGCTCGAAAGCGCCGTAGCGCCGGGAAACACCGAAACGCCTGCCCTATCCGGGGCAGGCGTTTCGGTATGCCGCCAGCTCTCGACCGCCGAGCTCAACCGCGGAGTTCTCAGAGGCTCAGCTCTCGACCGCCGAGCTCTCCGACGTCGGCCGAACTCACCCTCGGCCCTTCAGCCCGCCGCCACCGTGAGCGGAGCGAACCGCCGCGTCCAGTCGCCCGGCAACTCCGCGATGCCGTACGTCATGACCGCGTTGAAGCCCGTGGGTGCGAGCCCGCGCTCCTTCACCCACGCCAGCAACTCCTCGTGCCGTACGTCGATGTCGGTGCGCAACGGCCCGTCGACGTGGGCGGCCAGCGAGGCGATGAGCGCCTTGGCCGTCTCCGTGTCCCGGGCGATCAGCGGGCCCACGACATGGTTGTCCAGGTTGGGCCAGGCGGCCGCGTAGCCGATGACCCGGCCGTCCTCCTCGGCGACACGCAACTGGTCGGCGAAGGCGGGCAGGCGCGTGATCATGTGCGTGCGGTCGGTACCGAAGACCTCTTCGTCGAGCCGGAGGATCGCGGTGAGGTCCTCGGCGGTGGCCGCACGCGTGGCGACTTCGGGCTCAGGGCCGCCCGGGACGAAGTGGCCGCGGACCATCTCGGCCCGTCCGGTGGTCTTGAACCCCAGTTCCTCGTAGAGAGGGCGCCCGTACGGCGTCGCGTGCAGCGTCATCGGTGTGGTGCCCAAGTCGCCGACGACATGCCGCATCAGCCTGCGTCCGATGCCCTGGCGGGCGTGCCGCTCGGCGACCAGCACCATGCCGATCGCGGCCAGGGCGGGGCGGTCCTGGGGCCCGTACGAGGTCACGACGCAGGCGGTGACGAGGCCCCCGTCGGGGTCGTCGATGCCGTAACCCGTGCCGGCCGTGAGCAGGAGGCCCCACTTGTGTTCCTCGCGGGGCCAGCCGCGGTTCTCGGAGAGATCGGCGCAGGCGGAGAGATCGCGTGGCGTCAGACGGCGGATGGGCTGGAAGGCGGGGGAAGGAGTCGACACGCAGGTCAGGCTGTCTGAGATGCCCGCTCGGCGTCCACCGGTTTCCGGGCAGTCGCACTGATCTTTTGCCCACGCGACTTCTGCCTGCCTGACTTCTGCCCTGCCGACTTCTGCTCACGCAGCCTCGTCCACGCCGGGTCAGTCCCCAGAGCGAGCAGCCCGAGCGTGAGCCCGAGCCAGCCCGCGGAGGCGGCTACATGGACGACGAGGGTGGCCCGGCGTGCGGGGCGGCTTAGTTTCACGTGAAACACCGTGCCGGGCGGGAGTGGAAAGTACGTCTGCCGACGGGAGTAACCCCACGTACTAGCCTCGGCGTACATGGCGAGACTTCATCTCTTCGATCTGGACGGGACCTTGCTGCACGGCACCTCGGCGCCCGTGGAGATCTCCCGACAGCTCGGTCTGGAAGCCGAGACCGTGGCGCTCGACGAGGCGATCGGCGTGGGTCTCATAGGCCCGCCGGAGTACGCGGCGCAGGTACACGCTCTCTGGAGGGACCTCACCGAGGCGCATGTGGCGACCGCTTTCGCGAGTGCGCCGTGGCTGGAGGGCATCCAGGACGTCTGGGCGGAGATCAGGGGGAGCGGCGACTACTGCGCCGTCGTCTCGCTCTCACCCTCCTTCTTCGTCGAGCGGTTGACGGGCTGGGGCGCCCACGCGGCGTACGGATCACGCTTCCCCGCGGTGCCGTTCACCGAGCCGGTGAACCCTGCCGGGATCCTGAGCGCGGCGGCCAAGGTGCGGATAGCGGACCGGCTCTGCGCGGAGTTCGGGGTGGCGAGGGCCGACTGCGTCGCATACGGCGACTCGATGTCGGACAGGGACCTGTTCGGGGTGGTTCCGGTATCCGTCGCCGTCAATGCGGATCTGCATCTGAAAGGTCTCGCCACCCACTCCTACGTAGGGCGGGATCTGCGGGATGCCTACGAATTGGTGCGCCCTGCCCGGTAATTGAAGGATTCGGCGGTCCGGTCCCCTCTCAATTCCCGACGTGGGGAAGTGGGGACTTGTGTGCCGGACAGCGGCCGGTATGGTCGACTCCGGTTCGTGTCCGGTGTGATGTCCGCGCATCCCGCCAGGGCGAACAAAGGGCAATGCAGCCTAACGGGACAGAGAGATCGAAGACCCGCATTTCCGGTTACATGGCCGGGGTGTTGGCACAGGGTGAGATGCTGCGATGGCGGTAGTGCGGCCAATGTCACACTCTCGGCTTACTTGTCCGTAGGGTGCGGGATTCCGAGGTTCAATGTGGCCGCCATGGGGCGACGGGGCGGAGCGGAACGGGGAAGCAAGCAGTCTGCGGGGGAAAGCAGGCATCTTCCGATCGAGGAAGTGCGCAGACCGACCGAAAGATGTTCGAGGCGAGGCACAACATGGACGCTCCGACCACCACGTCGGCCGACAACGGCACTTCAGGGGGTAGCGGCGGGAGCGGCTGGTTCACGCCGCACAAGCCGCCGGAGCCGCCCGCGGGCGGCGAGCAGGAGGCGCCCGAGGGACCCGAGGGCCACCGCCTGGCCGCGTTGCGCCCCGTCGGGAGGCCCGCGCCGGGCGCCGACGCCACGACGCGGCAACGAATACCCCCTGCCGACGAGACCGTCTCCGACACCGAACGGGCCGACACCGGAGCCACGGCCGTGCACGGCCGCCACGCGGGCTCCCCTGACGGCGGCCATGCCCACGGCGACCCCACCGGCGCCAGGCCCGAGCCTGCCGAGGCTCCCCATGCCGACACCTCCCGTGCCGACGCCCCTCAAGCCTGGGCCGCTCATGCCGGAGCTGCTCCTGCCGGCCAGACCGCGACGCCGGCCATGACGCACGAGGCGACACCCTCCCCACAGGCCTACACAGGTCTCGCCTCCCCGCAGGCCCACGCCGCTCCTCCCACCCCACCGGGGCCCGACCATGTGGCGCCCCGCGTTCCCGACCAGCGCTCCACCCCTGCCCCCGCCGCCGCAGCCGTTCCTGCCCCCGCCCAGGCCGCCTCCCCGGACGCCGTCCTCATCCGTCGGACCATGGCCGAGGTGGGCCCCGTCGCCGACAAGGTCACCTCGTACTTCTACGCGCTGCTCTTCGTGCGGCACCCGGAGCTGCGCCAGCTCTTCCCCGCCGCGATGGACACTCAGCGGGACCGGCTCCTGCGGGCACTGCTGACCGCGGCCGAGCACATAGACAACACCGAGGTCCTGGTCGCGTATCTGCAGAACCTCGGTCGGGGCCACCGCAAGTACGGCACCCGCCCCGAGCACTACCCGGCTGTCGGCGAGTGCCTGATCGGCTCGCTCAGCCGGTTCGCCTCGTCGGTCTGGGACGGGGAGACCGAGGCCGCCTGGGTCCGGGCGTACACGACGATCTCGCAGGTCATGATCGACGCCGCGGCCGCCGACGAACTGCGGGCCCCGGCCTGGTGGCACGCCGAAGTGATCTCGCACGACCTGAGGACCGCGGACGTCGCCGTCATCACGGTCCGCCCCGACCAGCCGTACCCCTTCCTCGCCGGGCAGTACGCGAGCGTGGAGACCCCTTGGTGGCCGCGGATCTGGCGGCACTACTCGTTCGCCTCGGCGCCCCGCTCCGACGGACTGCTGTCGTTCCATGTGAAGGCGATCCCGGCGGGCTGGGTCTCCAACGCACTCGTGCACCGCGCCCGCCCCGGCGACGTCATCCGGCTCGGCCCCCCGGCCGGCTCGATGACCGTCGACCACACCACCGACAGCGGCCTGCTCTGCCTGGGCGGCGGTACCGGCATAGCGCCGATAAAGGCCCTGGTCGAGGACGTCGCAGAACACGGCGAGCGGCGCCCGGTCGAGGTGTTCTACGGAGCCCGCACCGATCACGACCTGTACGACATCGACACGATGCTCCGGCTCCAGCAGAGCCACCCCTGGCTCGCGGTGCGCCCGATAGTCGACCAGCACGGGCATCTGCACCTCCCCGACGCCGTACGCGAGTACGGGCCGTGGAACGAGTACGACGCGTATCTGTCGGGCCCGCCCGGCATGATCCGCAGCGGCGTCGACGCGCTCAGGGACATCGGCATCCCGTCGGAGAGGATCCGTCACGACGCGGTGGAAGAACTCGTCGTGACCGGACACTGACTCCGAGCCAAGAGCTACGCAGGCAGTGGACCCGATCCCTGGCACGGGCAGGGGCGACCCAGGCCCGAACCGGGGCCCGGCCCGGATCCGAGGCGCGGGCCGTCAGCCCAGATCGGGTGCGTGCATCGCCAGTACGCCCTCGATGTTCCCGTCGAGATAGTGCCGCAGCGACAGCGGTACGAGATGGACGGAAGCGATGCCCACGCGGGTGAAGGGGATCCGCACGATCTCGTACTCCCCGCAGGGCTCGTCGATCTCGGGGCCATGGCGCAGCGACGGGTCCATGGATTCCAGGCGGCAGACGAAGAAGTGCTGGACCTTCACGCCGGTCGTTCTGGCGTTGTCGCCGATGTGCTCGACGGTGTCGACGAAGCAGGGCACCACATCGGTGATCTTGGCGCCGAGTTCCTCGTGCACCTCACGATGAAGTGCGTCGACGACGGTCGTGTCCTCCGGCTCGACCCCGCCGCCGGGTGTCAGCCAGTAGGGATCGACGCCGGGCTTGGTCCGCTTGATGAGGACCAGGTCATTGCCGTCCAGTAGGACGGCCCGGGCGGTGCGCTTGACCACGGGTCGGACGGTCATGGGAGAAATGTGGCCCAGTTGGTTCCACGTGAAACATCGCACTCTTGACGAGGTGATGCATCTTGGTCATGACCAGTCTATGGCGGCGCGCATGAGCCACTCGTGAGCCCGCGCGATATGCGGCATGGCCAGTGTGCCGGTGCGCACCACCAGGAAGTACGTACGAAGCGGAGGCACTGCGGGTTCGGTCAGCGCGACCACGTCTCCCCGCTCCAGAGCCGGTGCGCACAGATAGCGCGGCAACACCGCGAGCCCGGCGCCGGTGGTTGCGCAGGCGAGGACAGCGCGCAGGTCGGGGACGATGACGGTGCCCGAGGCGGCCGGGCGGGAGTCGAAGACGGAGGCCCAGTAGCGGGCGACGAACGGCAGTGACTCGTGCACCTCCACCACGGGGAAGTTCTCCAGGGAGGGCTCGCCCTGGTGACGTAACGAGCCGGAGTCGAGGCGGTCGGCCCAGCGCGGGGCGGCGACCAGGACGTGCTCCTCGTCGCAGAGCGGAGTCGCGGTGAGCAGGGAGCCGCGTGGGCGGGCCGTACTGATGGCCAGATCGTGATGCCCGGCGGCAAGCCCTTCCAGGGTCTCCTCCGCATTTCCGAAGGAGGCGCGCAGCGCGAAGCCCTGGCCGTCGTCCCCGGTCAGCTCGGTGAGCGCGGGCAGCGCGCGTTCGGCGGTGAACTCCGGAGGGCCGGCGAGATGGAGCGTGCGTACGGAGGAGTCCTCGTCGAGGCCGGTCTCGGTGATCTCCACCAGGGCGTCGAGATGGGGCGCCGCCTTGTGGGCGAGTTCGTCGCCCATGGTCGTAGGGGTCACTCCACGGGCCTGACGCAGGAAGAGAGGGCGTCCCAGCTGCCGTTCGAGGGTCCGGATCTGGGAGGTGACGGCAGGCTGCGAGAGGCCCAGCAGGGCGGCCGCGCGGGTGAAGGAGCCGGCCCGGTGCACGGTCACGAAGGTCCGCAGCAAGGCCAGATCCATGGCGTCCCTTCTCCCTCAGCTCCCCGGAAGCCCCCAACTATAAATATGTCGATAGGTCTCTGTCGCTACTGTGATTGGACACTGACACAGAGTCAACTAGCCTTGTTCGCGCGGTTCTTCGCGCGCAGAACCGGGACGGTCCGAGCCACGAGGGGGGAGGCTCGGACCGTCCGCCGTACGGGCCCGCTACTGACGGATCACTCAGAAGACGCTGGCCGCGAGGACTCGTCGAGCGCGCGCAGTACATCGGCCACGAGGTCCTGAGGATCCTCGGCACCGGCCGAGAAACGGACGAAGCCCTCCGGCACCGCGTCACCGCCCCAGCGGCCGCGCCGCTCGGCCGTCGACCGCACACCGCCGAAGCTGGTCGCGTCGTCCACCAGCCGCAGCGCGTCGAGAAAACGGTCGGCACGCGCGCGCGTGGGCAGCGTGAACGACACCACGCACCCGAAGCGCCGCATCTGCTGCGAGGCGATCTTGTGCGACGGGTCGCCGGGCAGCCCCGGATAGCGGACCCCGAGGTCCTCGTGACGGTCGCGCAGAGCCTCGGCGATCACCAGCGCATTGGCGTTCTGCCGGTCCACGCGCAGTTGGAGCGTCGCGATGGAGCGGTGCGCGAGCCACGCCTCCATGGGCCCCGGAATCGCCCCGACGATCTTGCGCCAGCGCCGTACGGAGGCCATCGCCGCGGCGTCGCCACCGGTGACGTACCCCAGGAGGATGTCGCCGTGCCCGGTGAGCTGCTTGGTGCCGCTGGCCACGGAGAAGTCGGCGCCCAGCTCCAGCGGGCGCTGCCCGAGCGGGGTCGCCAGGGTGTTGTCGACGGCGACCAGGCAGCCGCGCGCGTGCGCCGCCTCGACGAGCCGCCGTACGTCGCACACGTCGAGCCCCGGGTTCGACGGGGTCTCGATCCACAGCAGCTTCGCGCCGTCGAGGACATCGAGCTGGGCGTCGCCGCCGGTCGGGGCGGTGCGCACCTCGATCCCGTACGCCCCCAACTGCGCGCGCACGAGCGGCAGCACCTGGTAGCCGTCGTCGGGCAGCACGACCGTGTCGCCGGCGCTCAGCTGGGAGAAGAGGACGGCCGAGATGGCGGCCATGCCGGAGGCGAAGACGAGCGTTTCGACGTCGTCCCGCCCCGGCGCCTCCAGTTCGCCGATGGCGCGCTCCAGGTGGGTCCAGGTCGGGTTCTCGTCGCGGCCGTAGGTGTACGGGCCCGTGGGGTCGCCCGGCAGATGGAAGTGGGCGGCGAAGACCGGCCCCGGGAGGGTCGGCTCGTGCTTGACGGGCTCGGGCAGCCCCGCCCGCACCGCGCGTGTGCCGTCACCGGCTCCTGTAACGGAATCTGTCATGCCGCCTGTCCCTCCACTTGCTCCCGTACCGCGGCGAGCAGGCCGGGGCTCGCCGCCTCCACCATCTCAAGACACTCCTCGAAGCCGTCCAGGCCCCCGTAGTAGGGGTCCGGCACGTCGAGGTCGGCCCCCGAGGCCGACGCGACGGCAGGGTCGTACGAGCGCAGCAGCCGCACCTTCTGGTCGTCCGCCTCAGTGGGGGCGAGGCGGCGCAGGGCCCGCAGGTGGCCGGCGTCGAGGGCTATGACCAGGTCGAGCCGGGTGAACCAGTCGGCGTGGAACTGGCGGGCCGCATGGCCGCCTTCGTAGCCGGCGGCTTCGAGGACGGAGACGGTGCGCGGGTCGGCGCCGTCACCCTCGTGCCAGCCGCCGGTGCCGGCGCTGTCCACCTCGACCAGGCCGTCCAGCCCTGCCTCCGCCACCCGCGCGCGGAAGACGGACTCGGCCATCGGGGAGCGGCAGATGTTGCCGGTGCAGACGAAGCACACGCGATAGGGCATCAGATCGCTCAGTCCTTGTCGGGGAGGACGACGTTCAGCGCCCAGGAGACGATGGAGATGATCAGGCCGCCCAGAACGGCGGTCCAGAAGCCCTCGACATGGAAGCTCAGGTCGAGCTTGTCCGCCAGCCACGAGGTGAGCAGCAGCATCAGGGCGTTGATCACCAGCGTGATCAGGCCGAGCGTCAGAATGAACAGCGGGAACGTGAGCACCTGCACGATCGGCTTGACCAGGAAGTTGACCAGGCCGAAGACAAGGGCGACCAGCAGCAGCGTGCCTATCTCCTTGCCCGTGCTGTCACCGGACAGGGTGATCTTGTCGAGCAGCCACACGGCGACGGCCAGGGCGCCGGCGTTGGCGATCGTCTTGACTACGAAATTCTTCATGTGTCTGATCGTGACAGACGAGATCGACTACGAGCAGCGGGGCAAGGGCGGACAAGGGCGATGAAGGTATTCCGGCTTGACGAACTGGAGGCGGAGCGCGCCGCCAACGACGGCGCGTACCTCCAGTTCCTGCGGGAGAAGAACATGTCGGTCGGCCTGTACGCGCTGGACGCGGGCACCCAGGACCCTCAGCAGCCCCACCGCCAGGACGAGGTGTACTTCGTCGTCAGCGGCCGCGCGGCGATCACGGTCGGCATGGAGACGACCCAGGTGGCACGCGGCAGCGTCGTCTACGTGCCTGCGGGGGTGGCCCACAAGTTCCACCACATCAGCGAGGATCTGCGGGTTGTGGTGGTCTTCTCTCCGCCCGAGAGCTGACCTCCGCCTCAGGGTTCCCTAGGGGAACGTTCAGGGGAGGACAAGGGGTGCGAGGCCCCCGTCGGCACCCCTGCCGCGCCTAGCATCGAGGGCAGGACATTCAAGACCCGTCATCCTTCGGGAGCGGGCTCGGACAGCACTCGGAAACGGGCAGAGAGACAAGGAACAAGGGCGATGCGAGAGATCTTCGCGGGTATGCCGTGGTGGATTAAGTGGGTCGCGGTGCCGGTCATCGCCCTGGTCGTGTTCGGCGGCCTGATAGCGAGCGTCGTCGGTTTCGTGATCGGCCTGCTCTTCAAGCTGCTGGTCTTCGTGGCGCTGGTCGGCGGACTGATCTACGTCGTACGGAAGTTCATGTCGAGCTCCTCGTCGAGGAGCGACTGGTAGGCAAGGGAGACCCGCCGGTCGGCAACCGGCCGGCGGTAACAGGAACCGCCAGTTCCCTCGGGCGAGGGAAGTTTCGGCACAGGCCGTCTGTGAGCGGTGGCAGACGGTTAAAGTCCGGAATTCGACGCGGGGTTGATTCCCGCGAGCGGCGCTCTGATCCCTCCCGTGTTACCCCCGCACGGGCGGCCCCCCTCGCGCTTCGGGAGTAACCCTTGGCCACGGTTGACACCGCACCCGCAGGACCGCACGTCCCTTCCTCCGAACCGCATCCCACGACCCTCATCGGATCCGTGCAGCGTGCGATGCGCCTCTTGGAGTCCGTCGCCCGCCATGAACACGGGGCGCCCGCGAAACAGCTCGCCCGTGAGGCCGGGCTCGCCCTGCCCACGGCGTACCACCTGCTGCGCACCCTGGCCCACGAGGGGTATCTGCGCCGGGAGAAGGGCCTTTTCTTCCTCGGTGAGGCGGTCGAGCGGTTGACCAACAGCGGTGCCCAGCAGAAACGTCGCAGCATGGTCGCCGACGCACTCGCGCAGTGCCGTGACTCGATCGGCGCGCCCGTGTACTACGCGCTCTACCGTGACGGTGAGATCGAGGTCCAGTGCGTCGCCGACACCCCGGCCAATCCCGCCGTCGAGGAGTGGGCCGACTTCCGCGAGACGGGTCACGCGCACGCGATCGGCCAGTGTCTGCTGTCCCAGCTCGACGACGATGCCCGTCGGGACCACGTCGACCGTTACTCCGTCCGGTCCATCACGCCATATACGGTGCGTGACGATCGAACCCTGTTGCGACGCCTCGAATCGGCGCGACGCATGCAGCCCGTGATCGAGCGTCAGGAGTACGCGCTGGGCACGGTCTGCGCCGCGATTCCCATCACTGTGGGCAGTACTGCGGCCACGATCGCCATTTCCCTGCCGGCCCACCAGGCCGACCGACTGCTGCCGGCGGCACGCCGATTGCAGAGCGAGATCGGCAGGCTGCTGGGCACGCTCTCGCTCTCTATCAGCATCTGAAAACTCACTCCTTGTGATCTGGTGTGTACGTTCAGCAAGATGCCAGCAGTGTCAGGTGGATGATTCCCGGCCAGTCGAAGGCGAACGACGGGGTAGGCGATGCGCGAGTCGGTAGTACAGGCAGAGGTCATGATGAGCTTCGTCGTCTCGGAGGAGCTCTCCTTTCGCATCCCGGTGGAGTTGCGCTACGAGACCTGTGATCCCTATGCCGTGCGGCTGACCTTCCACCTGCCCGGTGATGCCCCGGTGACCTGGGCCTTCGGCCGGGAGCTGCTGATCGACGGGGTGGGCCGGGCCTGTGGGGACGGTGATGTGCACATCGCTCCCGCCGACACCGAGGGGTTCGGCGATGTGCTGATCCGGCTTCAGGTGGGCGGCGACCACGCGTTGTTCCGCTGCGGGACGGCGCCGCTGTTGGCGTTCCTCGACCGTACGGACCGGCTGGTGCCGCTGGGCCAGGAGCGTTCCCTCGCGGACTTCGACACACACCTCGACGAGGCGCTGAACCGCATCCTGGCGGAGGAACAGAGCGCCGGATGAAGCGATACGGGGCAGGCGTGACGCCGCCTCGCTGTACGTCGTCCCGTACGGGTGTGACGCGAGCTCATCCCACCCGGCGTCGCCCGTACGTCATACCGCTTGTTGCTTCGCTGCTGTGCGGGCTGCTGTAACGCTTCTTCTCAAGTCTCGGCAACGGGATCCGGCAGGGACCGGGTTCAGTGCTTGCGGCGGCGGCCGCTCCCGCCACGCAGAGGAGCCCTGGCGTCCGACTGGGGCTGGGGCTGCGGCTGTTCCTGTTGTGCCGGGGCGGCGGGGCCCGGGCGGTCCGCCGAGACCACCAGGGCGGCGAGGACCGTGGTCACCGGCACGGAGGCGACCAGTCCGATCGAGCCGACGAGCGTGCGCACGATCTCCTCGGCGACCAACTCGCTGTTGGCCACCGTCCCCACGCTGCTCTGCGCGATGGAGAACAGCAGCAGCAGCGGTAGCGCGGCGCCCGCGTACGCGAGGACGAGCGTGTTGACGACCGACGCGATGTGGTCGCGGCCGATACGGATGCCCGCGCGGTACAGCCCGCGCCGGCCCATCGTCGGATTGGCCTCGTGCAGCTCCCAGACCGCAGACGTCTGCGTCACCGTCACGTCGTCGAGCACACCCAGCGAACCGATGATGATGCCCGCGAGCAGCAGGCCGCTCATGTCGATGGACGGGTACAGCCCGTGGATCAGACCGGTGTTGTCGTCCGTGTTGCCGGTCAGCGAGGCCCAGTCGATGAACAGCGAGCCGAGCAGCCCGATCAGCAACAGGGAGAGCAGGGTGCCGAGCACCGCCACCGACGTACGGGCCGACAGCCCATGGCACAGATAGAGCGCGATCAGCATGATGGCGCTCGCCCCGACCACCGCCACGGCCAGGGGGTTCGAGCCCTGCAGGATTGCGGGGAGGATGAAGAACGTCAGGATGAGGAAGCTGGCGGCCAGTGCGACCAGTGCCATGACACCGCGCATCCGGCCCACCAGGACCACGGCGACGGCGAAGATGCCGGCGAGCACCGTCATCGGGAGCTTGCGGTTCACGTCGGTGACCGAGTACTGGAGCTCCTTGGGGGCGTCCGGCGCATACGCGACGATCACCTTCTGGCCCTGCTCCAGCTGCCGCGAGGAGTCCGGCTGGACGATCTCCGTGAACGTACGGCCCTTGTCCTTGCCGGTGTCGACCCGGACCGTCGCCTTCTTGCAGCTGCCGGACGCCTGTTGCTGCGCCGACGAGCCCTCGGCGGTCGACGTGTCCCCGGTCGGCGTCTCCCCCGAAGCGTTCACCGACTTGCAGTCGACCTTGTCGACCTTGGTCACCGTGGCCTGCTGGGTCTGCCGGTCGAAGCCGACACCGGTGCGTTCGTGCCCCGGGGCGCCGCCGGGCCAGAGCACCACGAGGCCGACGACGACCGCCGCCGCGAAGGGGATCAGCACGGCCGCGATGACCTTGCGCAGATGCGTCGAGACGGGTGCCGCGGGTCCGTGACTGTGCGAGTGGCCGTGCCCGCCGCCACCCGGTCCACCGCCGTCACCACCGCCGGGCCGGTCTCCGCCGCCGCCCGACCCGGGGCCGTGGGGTCCGTGCCCTGGGCCGCCGCCGTGCCCATGGCCGTCGTGACCGTGTCCGTGGGGCGGTTCGGACGGCCGGAGTGGGGGCTGTTGCGTCGTGGTCACCGACCGATCATCGCAAGAGCGGCCCGGGCCCACTGTTCACCGCGCCACATCTGACGCTAGCGTGGGGGCACCTTTGCACACGCGGGAGCTCGGAGCACCGGGCTGAGAGGGCGCTGGCCTCCGTAGACGCGATGTTTCACGTGGAACATCGCCGGAACGGAAATCGCTGCGTCGACCGCCGAACCTGTTACCGGGTAATGCCGGCGTAGGGAGTAGGTCTCATGACCAACAAGGATGCACGCACGCCTGCCTCCAGCCTGACGGACGGGGCGTTTGTCTCGGCCGAGAGCGGTGGAGTGACTGCTTCGCCCGAGAACGGCGAGGCCGGGAAGTCCATCGGCTGGCACAAGGCGTATGTCGAGGGTTCGCGCCCCGACCTGCGGGTGCCGGTCCGTCAGGTGCACCTCACCAACGGGCAGTCGGTCACTCTGTACGACACCTCAGGCCCGTACACCGATCCGACCGTCGACACCGACGTACGCAGGGGTCTCGGAGCCCTCCGGGCCAACTGGATCATCGCCCGCGGTGACACCGAGGAGTACGCGGGCCGACCCGTCCGCCCCGAGGACGACGGGATCAAGCACACCTCGCCGCGCGGCGGACTGCGCAACCTCGACGCGGTCTTCCCGGGGCGTCCGCGCCAGCCCCGGCGCAGCCGTGACGGACAGGCGGTGACGCAACTCGCGTACGCCAGGCGGGGTGAGGTCACGCCGGAGATGGAGTACGTGGCCATCCGGGAGAACGTTTCTCCCGAGGTCGTCCGCGAGGAGATCGCGGCGGGCCGGGCCGTGCTGCCGGCCAACGTCAACCACCCGGAGATCGAGCCGATGATCATCGGCAAGCGGTTCCTGGTGAAGGTCAACGCCAACATCGGCAACTCTGCGGTCACCTCCTCCATCGAGGAGGAGGTCGAGAAGATGACCTGGGCGACCCGCTGGGGCGCCGACACGGTCATGGACCTGTCCACCGGCCGCAACATCCACACCACCCGCGAGTGGGTGCTGCGAAACTCCCCCGTCCCCATCGGCACGGTCCCGCTCTACCAGGCGCTGGAGAAGGTCGACGGGCGGGCCGAGGAGCTCACCTGGGAGATCTACAAGGACACGGTCGTCGAGCAGGCCGAGCAGGGCGTGGACTACATGACTGTCCACGCGGGCGTGCGGCTGCCGTTCGTCCCGCTTACGGCGAACCGCAAGACCGGCATCGTCTCGCGCGGCGGCTCGATCATGGCGGCCTGGTGCCTGGCGCACCACAAGGAGTCGTTCCTGTACGAGAACTTCGAGGAACTCTGCGAGATCCTCGCGGCGTACGACGTCACGTACTCGCTGGGCGACGGGCTGCGGCCCGGGTCGATCGCGGACGCCAACGACGCAGCACAGTTCGCGGAGTTGAGGACGCTCGGGGAACTCAACAGGGTCGCGAAGCGTTTCAACGTACAGACCATGATCGAGGGCCCGGGGCATGTCCCGATGCACAAGATCAAGGAGAACATCGACCTTCAGCAGGAGATCTGTGATGAAGCTCCGTTCTATACGCTCGGCCCGCTGACGACGGACGTCGCGCCGGCGTACGACCACATCACCTCCGGCATCGGTGCCGCGATGATCGCCTGGTGGGGCACGGCCATGCTCTGCTACGTCACGCCCAAGGAGCACTTGGGCCTGCCCAACCGTGACGACGTCAAGACGGGCGTCATCACCTACAAGATCGCGGCCCATGCGGCGGACCTCGCCAAGGGACATCCGGGCGCACAGGAGTGGGACGACGCGTTGTCGGACGCCCGCTTCGAGTTCCGCTGGGAGGACCAGTTCAACCTGGCCCTCGACCCCGACACGGCCCGGGAGTTCCACGACGAGACCCTCCCGGCCGAGCCCGCCAAGACAGCGCACTTCTGCTCCATGTGCGGGCCGAAGTTCTGCTCGATGAAGATCAGCCACAGCATCACCGAGCAGTTCGGCGGCACGGCGGCTGCGGGAGCGACGGCCGAAGAGGTCGCCGAGGGAATGCTCCAGAAGTCGAAGGAGTTCGCGGCGAGCGGGAACAGGGTGTACCTGCCCATGGCCGACTGACTCCGGTGCGCTGTCCGACCCTTCTCCGAGGCCCCGGCCGGCCAGGCCGGGGCCCTGCGGAGAAACACGACGCCTTGCTCCAAGTCGTAACGGTAGAGAGAAGATCGCGCATGACGTGATCAACTTCCCTACCCTGCCTGGCATGGGCGGGATCGATGTGGCCAACGGGGTTGTCGGCGCTGTGCTGGGGATGCTGTTCGCAGTGCTGTTCCAGCAACCCCTGCAGAACGGCTGGTACAGGCTGCGAACCCGCTCGACCCGTGCCGTACGCACCCTGCGGCAGCGGGAAGAGTCCAGCCCGGCGTGGAGAACCTTCTCCCTGGGGCCACTTCACACCTCGGCCCTGATCGTCGAAGGGGACGGTGAGTTCTTCATATCCCCTGAATCCGTCTATGTCCAAGTGCTCGACGAGGAGATCGAGCTGCCTTCGGACATGGCCGGCTGGCGGGCCGAACTCGAGGAGGAGAACACGCGTGCGCGGACGGAGGGCCGGGCACCGTTGTGGAACGGTCCTCGCTACGCGGTCGAATCGCTCGACGTGTCCCGAACCGCGCTCGACGAGCACCCCGAAGTCCATCTGCGCCTGCGTCCGACGGACTACTTCACCTTCCTGGCGGCTCAACAGCTCGACCGGCGTCTGCCCGACGGAACAAGCCCGCGGTCCCGCTATCTCGACCCGGACGATCCGCTGTCGGCACCCGCATTCCTGCAGTGCAGCTTCGCCGTGAACGTCGCGGTGGTGACCGCCGACGACATGGTGGTCGTGAGCCAGCGAAGCGACCGGGTCCGTATGGCGCCCGGTGTCTGGAACTCCTCCGTCAACGAGGGCATGTCACGGCACATCGACTCGTCCGGAAGGAGCGCACCCGACCTGTACGCGGTGGCCCGGCGGGGCATGCGCGAGGAACTGTCCCTGGAACCTCACGAGTACTCACTGGAACTGCTCGCCTTCGTCCTCGACACCGACAAGCGCCACTGGAGCGCCCACTTCTACGCAAGGCTGAAGGACCTGACCCGCGAGGGCCTGCAAACGCGTATGAGCAGGGGAGTCGCGGACCGGTGGGAGCACCAGACCATCGACTACGTGCCCTTCCGCCCTGCGACCGTGGTCAAGTACATGCTGCGTGCCGACCGCGTCCACCGGTGGGCTCCACTCGCACCGGCGCTCTTCCACCTCGCCCTGGTGCATGTCTACAACCGCACACCGGTCGAACGAGCGACCGCGCAGATTGTTCGACGCATGTAGAAACGGAATGCAGGCACGGCACGGGGGCCACGCCCGCCGGAACGCGGCCGTCGCGGGTGCAGTGCCCGCGACGCTGCGGCCGGTCGGGCCCATCCGCCTGGCCGCGCCCGGTTGCCCGCCCCATACAGGGCCGGGCCCGGGCGAGGGCGGGGCTACTCCGGCTGGTGCTCCGGCCCCCCGAAGTCGGGGCTGCTGAAGTCCGGGCTGGAGAAGCTGGGGCGGGGACCCGCTGTCGGGCCGCCGTCCGGGCTGCTGAAGCCCGGCCGGTTGTAGCCGAGCTGGGGCATCCGGCTGATCGGCGCCGACGGCTTCGTACGGCCGAGGGCGGCCGTGCCCGGGTCGGCGAGGGCCTCCCTGAGGAACGGCATCATGCCGCGCTCCAGAAGGGCGTCGTGCCAAGCTTCCCTGGCCCGGTTCACCTCTTCGCTCCGTTCGCCGTGCGCGTCTGCCTGGAGTGAACTGGCGCCGTTGCGCAGGGCGGCGAGCAGGAGACCGACCGCGGCCACCAGGATCGTGACGGCCGTGATGGCTCCGAAGACCCACCCGGTGGTGAGGAGGGTCTGGGCGATGCCCGGCTGGGGGTCGAGCATCTTCAGGATGTAGCCGACGAGCAGGAAGATCGCCGCGGCGGTGCCGGCGAGGACGGGGGCGAGCACGGCGACGACCGCCGCGGCTCCTGCCCCGGCGGTCTCGGCGACCTCCCCCATGGTCGTGGCGAGCCCGACCGCGCCCGTGGCCGGATCCGTGGTGCTGCTGGACCCTTCGCGGACCGGAGGGGTGGACGGCGCCGGCTGGCGCAGTTCCTCGCGGACCTTCACATAGTGCTGGTACTCGGCCGCCGCGGCCGCCGTGATGAGGGCGGTGGCGTTGAGCGCCATCGTGCGCAGTTGTTCGGGGTTGAGCCGCTGACCGACAGCAGCGAGTTCCGGACGGTGTGGTGCGGAGCGCAGCGCCTCATCGAGGATCCGCTCGTACTCTTGGCGGTCCTCGCTCAGCAGGTGCTGCGGAACGCTGTTCATGTGCATCCCCCGATGCTCCGTAGGGCTTGGGGCTCGGCATGCTGACGAGCCGTCGGGCAGAAACGGAGGGGAGCCTGCTACGGATAAGCCGATGGTAGAGCGGTGACGGCACACGGTGACAGGGGGTTTCCAGAATTTGCCCCTGTGTTGCGCTTGTCCTCCGTCGGGGGACGCCTGCCCGATGAACGCTCAGCTATCCAGGGGAAGTTGCTGGACCAGCAGCTTCCCGGCCATGGTCACGCCGCCGTCCATCGCGATTGCGAGCCCGTCGGCGTACACATGCGGCTTCTCGACGACTGGGTTCGGGGAGTCCTCCCCCTCCTCCGGGCCGACCTCTCCCAGGAGATACGGAATGGGGCTGTGACCATGGACGATGCGTGAACCGCCGTACATGTCCAGCAAGGAACGCACCGCCTGCGCACCACCGTCGTCGCGGAACGCGAAGCGCTTGGTGAACTTGCGGAAGACGTCCCAGCACTCGTCCGCGTCATTGCGGGTGAGTGTTTCGCGGACGGTGTCGTTGACCGCTTCGATGGAGTCGCCGTAGTCGAGATAGGCGGTGGTGTCGGAGTGCACCAGAAGGTGCCCGTCCGCCATCTCCATGGCGTCGAGGCGGGCCATCCACTGCAGATGGTGGTCCTGGAGGCGCTCCATGTCGGTCTTCTGGCCGCCGTTCAGCAGCCAGGCGGCCTGGAAGGTGGCCGTTCCCGCCCCGGAGTTGACGGGGGTGTCCCCGAACCGCTTGGCGCCGAGCAGCAGCAGCTCGTGGTTGCCCATCAGTGCCTTGCAGTAGCCCCCGGCCGCGGCAGCCTCCGCGGACAGCCGCATCACGAGATCGATGACGCCGATGCCGTCCGGCCCGCGGTCGGTGAAGTCACCGAGGAACCACAGCCGCGAGGTCCCCGCCGCCCAGCTGCCGTCGATGTCGATGAGGCCCTTCTCGCGCAGCGCGGCGACGAGCTCGTCGAGATAGCCGTGGACGTCACCGACGACGTACAGCGGTCCCGGTCCCGGCCCCTCGGCGGGCTGGACGACCGGTCCGGCCTCGGGCTCGACCGGCACCTGAAGGGTGTCACCGCGGTTGATGACGGGCAGATCGCGCTGCGTCGGTGTGTAGCCCTCCGGCTCGCCGGCCGGTCCGGCGCCCTCGCCGGGAGGCGTCTGCTGCGCATAGGGGCCGGGCTGCTCGTACTGGCCGGAGGCCCCGCCGTAGGGACCGGCGGGCTGGTCCCGTGCCTGGTCGTACACCTCGCCGGACTGCGGGTACGGGCCGGGGGACTGTGTGTACGGACCGGCCTCGTGGACATACGCCGGCACGCGGAAGTCGCGCACCGTCGGCGTACGCATCTCGGGTCCCTGACCGGCCCCCTGAGTCATCGACCCCTCCACCACCATCGCGCCGCATCTGCACCGCGTCGGACTGCCTGGTCGCAGCGGCCCGCGGTGTCGTCCGCCCATCATAGGAATGCGGATCGCGCCATGTGATGACCCAGGGGTGGTGAATCGGAGCAGAACCCCAGTTCACCGTGGTTTTCTCCCGAATTGGGAGGGGCTCTCCGCGCCGGTTTTACCCGTAGGTCATCCGGAGGTCATCCCTCCTCCGGTGATCGGGGCGGGCTGACGGTCGTCCGGGGAGGCCGTCGCTGGGAGGACGTCCGCACGATCAGCTCGGTCGGTATCACCTGCTCGACCGGTTGGTCCGATTCGACCCCCTCGATCGCGTCGATGAGGAGCTGGACCACGGCCGTGCCGATTCGACGCGGTTTGAGCGAGAGTGTCGTGACGGGCGGCTCGGTGTTGGCGTACACGGTGGACTCGCTGCAGCACACGAGCAGCAGGTCCTCCGGTACGCGCAGTCCGTAGCGGCGGGCCGCCGCGAGGAGGTCGGTGCCGTTCGGGTCGAACAGCCCGTAGACGGCGTCCGGCCGGTCGGGCCGGGCGAGGAGTCGGTCGGCGGCGACGGCCCCCGCGCACGGATCGTGCGCGGGATAGGCCTCGTACACCGGATCCTGTCCCACACGCTCGCACCAACGCAGGTACGCGGTCGTGGACAGATGGGTGTACGTGTCCGTGGTCGTCCCCGTGAGGAGGCCGATCCGGCGGGCGCCGGCGTCGGCCAGGTGGTCGAGGATGCCCAGGACCGCGGCCTCGTGGTCGTTGTCCACCCAGGCGGTCACCGGCAGCGAGCCGGCCGGGCGGCCGTCGGAGACCACCGGTAAGCCCTGGCGGACCAGTTCGCTGACGACCGGGTCCTGGTCGGAGGGGTCGATGACGACCGTCCCGTCCAGGGCCACGTTCGACCACACGTCGTGGCGCGAGGTCGCGGGGAGGATGACCAGGGCGTAGCCCCGGGCGAGCGCGGCCGAGGTGGCGGCTCTGGCCATCTCCGCGAAGTACGCGAACTCCGTGAAGGTGAAAGGTTCATCCCCGTAGGTCGTCACAGTCAGGCCGATGAGGCCGGACTTTCCGGTACGGAGGGTTCGGGCCGCGGCGGAGGGGCGATAGCCCAGCCGGTCGGCGACCTCGCGGACATGGCGTCGGGTGGCGTCCGGGAGCCGCCCCTTGCCGTTGAGCGCGTCGGACACGGTCGTGATGGACACTCCCGCGGCCGCGGCCACGTCTCTGATGCCCGCCCGGCCCGGCCGGCTTCCTCGGCGGGAGGTATCCGACCGGCTCACCTGGTGCTTCCCTGCTGCTGTCATGGCGAGCCGATAGTAGGGCTCATGAGGTGGGGTAGTGCGGACGCATATGCACGCGTTGACAGGCACGTTTCTGCATGGTCATCAGCAGGCAAGTCCCTTGGAAGGGAAGGGAGTTGACCGTTTCAATGGCAGGACGTCACTTGTCTGCGCGCATGGGCCTGCCAAATGGGCCATGTTTCGAAGAGGTCTCAACTCACCTTCACGAGGGATGCGCGCCACGGCGCGAGCCACCGGCGCGTGCTCCGGTGGGCGGCGCGCCCCCTCTTTCGTACGCCTTCGGGCGGTGATGCCCGGGAGTGCGTACGCGGCTGCCGCGGGCCGCCGAGGCAGTAGGGCCCGGGCCATACGCAGCGGAGCCGAATCCTCTTAAGGTGAGGAGTATTGGTAGCCGGTGGTGGTCATGAGCCGGAGACGGTCACGAGGAGGAGTGCGGTGAGCGAGACGAGCCCGAAGCTGCGTGCCGAGCTGGAGGGTATCCCCACCTACAAGCCGGGGAAGGCTGCCGCGGCCGCGGACGGCCCGGTGGCCTACAAGCTGTCCTCCAACGAGAACCCCTACCCGCCGCTGCCGGGCGTTCTGGAGAGCGTGGCCTCGGCGGCCGGTGCCTTCAACCGCTACCCCGACATGGCGTGCACGGGGCTGATGAACGAGCTGTCGGACCGCTTCGGTGTGCCGCTCACGCATCTGGCCACGGGTACCGGCTCGGTCGGTGTCGCCCAGCAGCTGCTGCAGGCGACCTCGGGTCCGGGCGACGAGGTGATCTACGCCTGGCGGTCCTTCGAGGCGTACCCGATCATCACCCAGATCAGCGGGGCGACGTCGGTGAAGGTGCCGCTGACGCCGGGGGACGTGCACGACCTCGACGCGATGGCGGACGCGATCACCGAGCGGACGCGGCTGATTTTCGTCTGCAACCCCAACAACCCCACGGGCACGGTGGTGCGCCGGGCCGAGCTGGAACGGTTCCTCGACCGGGTGCCGAGCGATGTCCTGGTGGTCCTCGACGAGGCGTACCGGGAGTTCATCCGCGATCCCGAGGTGCCGGACGGCGTCGAGCTCTACCGCGAGCGCCCGAACGTGTGCGTGCTGCGGACGTTCTCCAAGGCGTACGGGCTGGCCGGGCTGCGGGTCGGCTTCGCGATCGCCCATGAGCCGGTGGCGGCGGCGCTGCGCAAGACGGCCGTGCCCTTCGGCGTGAGCCAGCTCGCGCAGGACGCGGCGGTCGCCTCGCTGCGGGCCGAGGACGAGCTGCTCGGCCGGGTGGGTTCGCTGGTGTCCGAGCGCGCCCGGGTGGTCGAGACGCTGCGCGGGCAGGGCTGGACGGTGCCGGAGACCCAGGCGAACTTCGTGTGGCTGCGGCTCGGTGAGCGCACGCTCGACTTCGCCTCGGCCTGCGAGCAGGCGGGGGTCGTCGTGCGGCCGTTCGCCGGCGAAGGGGTCCGGGTCACGGTGGGCGAGACCGAGGCGAACGACATCTTCCTGAAGACGACCGAGGCGTTCCGCAAGGAGCTCTAGCCGTGTGGTGGGGTGCCGGAGCCGGTCGGTGGGGGTGTCGGTCGGCGGTCGAGCCTGTCGGTCGCGTCGGTCCTGTCGGTCCGAAGACCGGTGTGACCGATCCGGCACCCCCCTCGTGTCAACCCTCGAACTGCCATGCGTCATAATTGCTTGTGAATGTGAACGCGTTCACAAGCGTGTCCCAGTTGATCCCGTGATGTCTGCGACAAGCGGGACAAACTGACGCCGATACCTCGGCGATGTTAGGAGATGACGACGTGGAATTGGCTTTGGCGCCGGAGACGCTGGCGCGATGGCAGTTCGGCATCACCACCGTCTACCACTTCCTCTTCGTGCCGCTCACGATCTCGCTCGCCGCGCTCACCGCCGGCCTGCAGACCGCCTGGGTGCGGACGGAGAACGAGAAGTACCTCAAGGCCACCAAGTTCTGGGGCAAGCTCTTCCTGATCAACATCGCGATGGGCGTCGTCACGGGCATCGTGCAGGAGTTCCAGTTCGGCATGAACTGGTCCGACTACTCGCGCTTCGTCGGTGACGTCTTCGGTGCCCCCCTCGCCTTCGAGGCGCTGATCGCCTTCTTCTTCGAGTCCACCTTCATCGGCCTGTGGATCTTCGGCTGGGACAAGCTGCCCAAGAAGATCCACCTCGCCTGCATCTGGATGGTCTCGATCGGCACGATCCTGTCGGCGTACTTCATCCTCGCGGCCAACTCGTGGATGCAGCACCCCGTCGGCTACCGGATCAACGAGCAGAAGGGCCGTGCCGAACTCACCGACTTCTGGCTGGTCCTGACCCAGAACACCGCGCTCGCGCAGGCCTTCCACACCCTCTCCGCGGCCTTCCTCACGGGTGGCGCCTTCATGGTCGGCATCGCCGCCTTCCACCTGGTCCGCAAGAAGCACATCCCCGTGATGAAGACCTCGCTGCGCCTCGGCCTGGTCACCGTCGTCGCCGGCGGCATGCTCACCGCGCTCAGCGGTGACACCCTCGGCAAGATCATGTACGAGCAGCAGCCGATGAAGATGGCCGCGGCCGAGGCGCTGTGGGACGGCGAGGCCCCCGCGCCCTTCTCCGTCTTCGCCTACGGGGACGTCGAGGCCGGCCACAACAAGGTCGCCATAGAGATCCCGGGACTGCTGTCCTTCCTGGCCAAGGACGACTTCACCTCGTACGTCCCCGGCATCAACGACGTCAACAAGTCCGAGCAGGAGCGGTTCGGGCCCGGCGACTACCGGCCCAATATCCCCGTCGCCTACTGGGGATTCCGCTGGATGATCGGCTTCGGCATGACGTCCTTCGCCATCGGTCTGGCCGGACTCTGGCTGACCAGGAAGAAGTTCATGCTGGGGCGGCACCTGCGGGTCGGTGACGACGAAGTGCCGCACGTGGTGCTCTTCAAGAACAAGGCTCTCGGCCCGACGCTCACCAAGTGGTACTGGCGCATCGCGATCCTGACCCTGGGATTCCCGCTGATCGCCAACTCATGGGGTTGGATCTTCACCGAGATGGGCCGTCAGCCGTGGGTCGTCTACGGCGTGCTCCAGACCCGCGACGCGGTCTCCCCCGGCGTCTCGCAGGGCGAGATCCTCACCTCGATGATCGTCTTCACCACGCTCTACGCGATCCTCGCCGTGATCGAGGTCAAGCTGCTCGTGAAGTACGTCAAGGCCGGTCCGCCCGAGCTCACGGAGGCCGACCTCAATCCGCCCACGAAGATCGGCGGCGACCCCAAGGACGCCGACAAGCCGATGGCCTTCTCGTACTAGGCCCAGGGAGCTGCTGAGTCATGGAACTTCACGACGTCTGGTTCGTCCTCATCGCCGTCCTGTGGACCGGCTACTTCTTCCTGGAGGGCTTCGACTTCGGGATCGGCGTCCTCACCAAGCTGCTCGCCCGGAACCGGACCGAGAAGCGGGTGCTGATCAACACCATCGGGCCGGTCTGGGACGGCAACGAGGTGTGGCTGCTCTCGGCGGGCGGCGCGACCTTCGCCGCCTTCCCCGAGTGGTACGCCACGCTCTTCTCCGGCTTCTACCTGCCGCTGCTGCTCATCCTGGTCTGCCTGATCGTGCGCGGCGTCGCCTTCGAGTACCGGGCGAAGCGGCCCGAGGAGCAGTGGCAGCGCAACTGGGAGAACGCGATCTTCTGGACCTCGCTGCTCCCGGCGTTCCTGTGGGGCGTGGCTTTCGGCAACATCGTCCGGGGCGTGAAGATCGACCAGGATTTCGAGTACGTGGGCAACCTCTGGGACCTGCTCAACCCGTACGCCATCCTGGGCGGCCTGGTGACGCTGTCGCTGTTCACCTTCCACGGGGCGGTGTTCGCGGCGCTCAAGACCCTGGGTGACATCCGGGAGCGGGCCAGGAAGCTGGCGCTCGGGCTCGGTCTGGTGACGGCTGTGCTCGCGCTGGCCTTCCTGCTCTGGACCCAGGCCGACAACGGCGATGGCAAGAGCCTGGTCGCGCTGGTTGTGGCCGTCGTCGCCCTGGTCGCGGCGATCGGGGCGAACCAGCTGGGGCGCGAAGGCTGGGCGTTCGCGCTGTCGGGCCTCACCATCGTCGCCGCCGTCGCGATGCTCTTCCTGTCGCTCTTTCCGAACGTCATGCCGTCCTCGCTCAATGACGAGTGGAGCCTGACGGTCACCAACGCCTCGTCGAGCCCGTACACGCTGAAGATCATGACCTGGTGTGCGGTCATCGCGACGCCGGTGGTGATGCTCTACCAGGGTTGGACGTACTGGGTGTTCCGCAAGCGGATCGGTACGCAGCACATCGCCGAGGCCGCGCACTAGCACCGATGAATCCATGGGCCTGTTTCACGTGAAACAGGCCCAATGAGAAGAGGGTGTGTTTCACGTGAAACACACCTGCTTGACCCAAGGGTGTGTTTCACGTGAAACCGATCGACCCGCGACTGCTGCGATACGCCCGCGCCACCCGTCTGTTCCTGATCGCGGTTGTCGGTCTGGGAGTTGTGGGTGCCGGTCTGGTCATCGCCCAGGCGATGCTGATCGCCGAAGTGGTGGTCGGCGCCTTCCAGCACGAACTGTCGGTTGCCGAACTGCGCACGCCACTCCTGCTGTTGGCGGCGGTCGCTGTCGGAAGGGCGTGTGTCTCCTGGCTCACCGAACTCGCCGCACACCGGGCGAGCGCGGCGGTCAAGTCGGAGCTGCGGAGGCGGTTGCTGGAGCGTGCCGGCGCGCTCGGCCCTGGTTGGCTGAGCGGGCAACGGACCGGTTCGCTGGTCGCGCTCGCCACCCGCGGGGTCGACGCACTGGACGACTACTTCTCGCGCTATCTGCCGCAGTTGGGGCTCGCGGTGGTGGTGCCGGTGGCGGTGCTCGCGCGGATCGTCACCGAGGACTGGGTGTCGGCGGCAATCATCGTCGGCACCCTGCCGCTCATCCCGATCTTCATGATGCTCATCGGCTGGGTCACCCAGTCCCAGATGGACCGTCAGTGGCGGCTGCTGTCACGACTCTCGGGCCACTTTCTGGACGTGGTCGCGGGACTGCCCACACTGAAGGTGTTCGGGCGGGCCAAGGCACAGGCCGACTCGATCCGCCGGATCACCGGGGACTATCGGCAGGCGACCATGCGGACGCTGCGGATCGCCTTCATCTCGTCCTTCGCGCTGGAACTGCTCGCCACGATCTCGGTCGCCCTGGTCGCGGTGACCATCGGAATGCGGCTCGTACACGGCGAGATGGCGTTGTACGACGGTCTGGTCGTCCTCGTTCTCGCGCCCGAGGCCTATCTGCCGCTGCGGCAGGTGGGGGCGCAGTATCACGCGGCGGCGGAAGGGCTGTCCGCCGCCGAGGAGATCTTCGAGGTCCTGGAGACACCGGAGCCGACGTCCGGGACCGGTGCGGTGCCCTCCTCGGGAGGAGTGCGCTTCGAAGGGGTGACGGTCCGGTACCCCGGGCGGTCCTCCGACGCGGTGTCGGACGTGTCGTTCGCGGTCGAGCCCGGGGAGACGGTGGCACTCGTCGGGCCCAGCGGAGTGGGGAAGTCGACTCTTCTGAACGTGCTGTTGGGATTCGTGGGACCCACGTCGGGGCGGGTGCGTGTCGGGGGAGCCGATCTCACCGAGACCTCCCTGGAGGAGTGGCGTTCACAGGTCGCGTGGGTGCCGCAGCGGCCCCATCTGTATGCCGGGTCCGTCGCCGAGAACGTACGGCTGGCGCGGCCGGACGCCGACGACTCCGCGGTGCGGCGGGCCCTGTCCGATGCCGGGGCTCTCGAATTCGTGGACGCGCTGCCCGGGGGCGTGCGGACGGTACTGGGTGAGGAAGGTGCCGGGCTCTCGGCCGGGCAGCGTCAACGGCTCGCTCTCGCAAGGGCGTTCCTCGCGGACCGGCCGGTGCTGCTGCTCGACGAGCCGACGGCCTCGCTGGACGGGGCGACCGAGGCCGAGGTCGTGGAGGCGGTCAGGCGCCTGGCGGTGGGCCGGACCGTGCTGCTCGTCGTCCACCGGCCGGCGCTGCTGGATGTGGCGGACCGGGTGGTTCGACTGGAGCCGGAGGCGCCCGTCGCGGTGGACGGTTCCGTGGGCTCCGGCGGCGACAAGGAGCTTCGGGCCGACGTGGTGGCCGCGGTGCCTGCGGGCGGTGAGGAAGAGGCAATTCTGCTCCCGGAGGGGCGGGAAGGCGTACTGGCGCGTGTGCGTGCCATGGCCGGGCCTCGGCGCGGGCGGCTGGTGCTTGCCCTCCTGCTCGGCAGTCTCGCGCTCGGCAGTGCCGTCGGCCTCATGGCCACCTCCGGCTGGCTGATCTCCAGGGCCTCCCAGCAGCCGCCCGTGCTCTATCTGATGGTCGCCGTGACGGCCACGCGGGCGTTCGGAATCGGGCGGGCCGTCTTCCGGTACGCCGAGCGGCTCGTGTCGCACGACGCGGTGCTGCGGATGCTCGCCGACACCCGGGTCGCCGTGTACCGGCGGCTCGAACGGCTCGCGCCCGCCGGGCTGCGTACCGCTCGCCGCGGTGATCTGCTCTCGCGACTCGTCGCCGACGTCGACGCGTTGCAGGACTACTGGCTCCGCTGGCTGCTGCCCGCCGCGGCCGCGGCCGTCGTGTCCGTCGGCTCCGTCGGGTTCACGGCGTGGCTGCTGCCGGAGGCCGGGGCCGCCCTCGCGCTCGGGCTGCTGGCCGCAGGCGTGGGCGTTCCGCTGGTGACCGGTGCCGTCGCACGCCGTGCGGAGCGCCGGCTGGCCCCGGCACGCGGGGTGCTGGCGACCCGGGTGGCCGATCTCCTCACGGGCACGGCCGAGTTGACGGTCGCGGGTGCGCTGCCGGCGCGCACCGCCGAGGTACGGCGGGCCGACGGCGAGCTGACCCGTATCGCCTCGCGTGCCGCCACCGCCACCGCGCTCGGGGACGGGCTCATCGCGCTGGTCTCCGGACTCACCGTCGCGGCCACCTCCCTCGTCGGCGCCCAGGCGGTCCTCGACGGGCGGCTCAGCGGCGTGGCGATGGCCGTCGTCGTCCTCACCCCGCTCGCCGCCTTCGAGGCCGTCCTGGGGCTGCCCCTCGCGGTCCAGTACCGCCAGCGGGTGCGCAAGAGCGCGGAGCGCGTGTACGAGGTGCTGGACGCGCCCGAGCCCGTACGCGAACCGGAGCGGCCGCTCGAGGCGCCCGGGTCGCCGTTCCCCGTCGTGGTGAAGGGCCTGGCCGCCCGGCACGCCGGACAGCAGCGGGATGCCCTCGCCGGGGTGGTCCTGACGCTCGAACGCGGACGCCGGACCGCCGTCGTGGGGACGTCCGGGGCGGGCAAGACGACCCTCGCCCAGGTGTTGCTGCGGTTCCTGGACGCGAATGCGGGGACGTACACGCTGGGCGGCGTCGACGCGTACGGCATGGACGGTGACGACGTACGGCGGCTGGTCGGGCTGTGCGCGCAGGACGCCCATCTCTTCGACAGTTCGGTACGGGAGAACCTGCTGCTCGCTCGGAAGGACGCCACGGAATCCGCGCTGCGGGACGTGCTGGGGCGGGTGCGGTTGCTCGACTGGGTCGACGGGCTGCCCGACGGGCTGGACACGTTGATCGGGGAGCACGGGGCGCGGATGTCCGGGGGGCAGCGGCAGCGGCTCGCTCTGGCGCGGGCGTTGCTCGCGGACTTTCCCGTACTCGTTCTCGACGAGCCCGCGGAGCATCTTGATCTGGCGACCGCCGATGCGCTCACCGCCGATCTGCTGGCCGCGACCGAGGGGCGTACGACGTTGTTGATCACGCATCGGCTGGCGGGGCTGGAAGCGGTCGACGAGGTGATCGTGCTGGATGGTGGGTGTGTGGTGCAGCGGGGGGCGTACGGGGAGTTGGTGCGGGGAGAGGGGGCGTTGCGGGGGATGTTCGAGCGGGAGAGTCGGACGGAGCGGTTGGTTGGTGTGCGGTGAGGTTCGGTTGCGGTGTTGGGTCGGCCGCGGGTGGGTGGGGGCTGGTCGCGCAGTTCCCCGCGCCCCTAAAAGCGGGCGGTTGTGCTCGTTGTAAGTGAGCCCGATCGCCCCTCAGAGCGGATGGTCGTGGTCCTCGGCTCGAAGGGCTCGACTTTCACTCACAAAAGGGACTAATTAGGCTCTGTGTATGCCAGTCGTGTCGAGCCCCGGTGGTGCCCCGGATTCTGATGATGTGCCGCGGTTGCTGGAGGCGATGCGGTCGGTGGGGAGTGGGCTTGAGCTGCGGTCCACGTTGGAGCGGATCTGTGGGACCGCGGCTGAGCTGGCGGACGCGCGGTACGCGGCGATCGGCGTGGCCGCGGAGGATGGGAACGGGCTCGCCGAGTTCGTGTACCAGGGGGTCGACGGGGAGACGGCCCGGCTGATCGGGCGGCTGCCGGACGGGCACGAGGGGCTTCTGGGGGCGCTCCTCCGCGAGCCCGAACCCGTGCGGCTCGCGGAGCCGACGGAGGATCCCCGGTCGTGCGGGTTCCCGGAGCACCATCCCCGGATGCGCGGCTTCCTGGGGGTCCCGATCCGTGTGCAGGGGGAGGTCTTCGGCAACCTCTACCTGGCCGAGAAGCGCGGCGGAGAGCCGTTCGACGACCACGACCTCGACATGGTCCGCGTGCTGGCCGGGGAGGCGGGCATCGCCATCGGGAACGCGCGCCTGTACGAGGCCGCCAAGCAGCGCGAGCGCTGGATCGACGGATCCGTGGCCGTCACGACCGCGCTCCTGTCCGGAGGGGATGCCGACGAGGCGCTGCAGGTGGTCGCCGAACAGGCCCGCCGGCTGTCCGACTCGGCCGCCGGACTCGTACTGCTGCCCGCGGCCGAGGGCGGTCTGGAGATCGTCGCCGTGGCGTCCGAGCGGCCGTCGAGGGCGCTGGGTCTCGTCGTGCCGGCCGAGAACGAAGTCGTGGGCGAACTACTCGCGGGAGAGGCCGTGTTCGTCGAGGACGCGGCAACCGACCCGCGCATGCTCAGCGACCTCTCCCACGGCTACGGGCCGACGATGCTCCTGCCCCTCCAGAGCGGCGGACGCGTCCTGGGAACCCTCGTCATGGCGCGCGCGGAGGGCGCACGGCCGTTCTCGGAGACCGAGCGCAGCCTGGCGACGCAGTTCGCCTCGCAGGCCGCTCTGGCGCTGATGATGGCGGAGGTGCAGCGTGATCGGGAGCGGCTCGCGGTCTACGAGGACCGCGACCGGATCGCCCGTGACCTGCACGACCTCGTCATCCAGCGGCTGTTCGCCACCGGGATGATGCTGGAGAGCGCCCAGCGGAGGTCCGCCGTGCCCGAGGTGCGGCAGGGCGTCGGCAAGGCGGTCGACGAACTGGACGTCACCATCCAGGAGATCCGAACCGCCATCTTCGCGCTCCAGCAGGAGCCGGCCGAGGTGACGACGGGGCTGCGGACACGCGTGCTGCGCGAGATCAACATGGCTGCCGTGCCGCTCGGCTTCAGGCCGTCGCACCACTTCGTCGGTCCCGTCGACCTGGTGGTCGGCGAACTCACGGCCAAGAACCTCATCGCGGCCCTCCGCGAGGCCCTGTCCAACGCCTTCCGGCACGCGGGGGCGTCCCGTATCGACGTCACCGTGGACGCGACCGTACGACTGCCGGACGGGCGTCCCGGCGTACGGCTGACCGTCACGGACGACGGTGTCGGCATCCCCGAGGGCGGACGGCGCAGCGGGCTCAAGAACCTGGCGCGACGGGCGGAGTCGCTGGGCGGGGACAGCTGGTACGGGCCGGGCAGCGGGGAGGAGAGCGATGGCGCGTCGGTGGTGTGGGAGGCGCCGCACTGAACGAACCCGGGTGCGGTCGGCCGGCCCGGGCAGCCGCGGCAGGGCGGCCCGCCGAAGTTCCCTGAACCAGGCCCCTGTTCGGCTCAGTGGATTGGTCCATCCGTGACAACCGGTCCCCCAGGTGTACGACTTGAACAGGACCGGAGCCGCCTGAGCGCGACACGATCCATGTCATGCGCTCACGTCGTCGCCATCCCCTGCTCGTCCCCGTACTGCTGTGCGCGCTGGCCGTCCTGGTGGCCCGGCCCACGTCCGCTGCGGGAGACGCCGACACCTCGGGCGGTCTGAGCGCCGAGGTGGTGCGGCTGTACGACGAGGCGTCCCTGGCGACGCAGCAGTACGAGGCGGGCCGCCGGGCGGCCGAGGTGCAGCGGAGCCGGGCGCAGCGGCTGGAGCGGCTCCTCGTGCGTGAGCGGCAGGACATCGCCGCGCTGCACGGGGACCTCGGCCGGATCGCGCGCGCCCAGTACCGCAGCGGCGGCGGACTCCCGCACACCGCGCAGATGCTGCTCGCGGACAGCCCCGAGGAACTGATGCGCGGTCAGCGTGCCGTCTGGCAGGCGGATCTGGCGGTCAACAACGCTGTCACCAAGAGCCGCAGGGCCGAGGCGCGGCTCGCCGCCGACGAGGAGAAGGCGGCGTCGGCCTGGCAGGTGCTGGATCGGCGCAACGGTGAACTCGCCGAGATCAAGCGGGGGATCGAGAAGAAACTGGAAGAGGCCCAGTGGACGCTCCAGGGGCGGGCGGACGCCTCGGTCGCCGCCGGTGCGTGCCGGGGCCCCGTCCGGCTCGACCAGCCGCGAACGCGCTTCGCCCAGCCGTGGGTCGCGCCGGTGGAGACGTACGAACTCTCCTCGGGCTTCGGCAGCGGCGGTGATCGCTGGGCGCGCCGGCACACCGGCCAGGACTTCGCGGTGGACATCGGTACGCCGGTGCGGTCGGTGGGCGCGGGCCGGGTGGTGAAGGTGTCGTGCGGTGGCGCGTTCGGCATCGAGATCGTGGTGAAACACGCGGGGGGCTACTACACGCAGTACGCCCACCTGGCCGCTGTCACCGTGGAACAGGGAGAGCGGGTCGCCGC
This sequence comes from Streptomyces sp. ActVer, assembly GCF_027270795.1. Lineage (NCBI taxonomy): Bacteria > Bacillati > Actinomycetota > Actinomycetes > Kitasatosporales > Streptomycetaceae > Streptomyces > Streptomyces sp. ActVer. Next base: position 24,470 of record NZ_JAPWHT010000006.1, on the reverse strand, counting down.
GGGGCAGTGGGTCGGACAGTCGGGCACGACCGGCAACTCGACCGGGCCGCATCTGCACTTCGAGGTGCGCCTCACACCGCAACTGGGATCGGGAGTCGATCCGAGGCAGTGGCTGGCCACGCGCGGGGTCCGGCTGTAGATCGGGGTCCGGGAGAGGGCCGGTGGAGAGGGCCGGTAAGGGGCGGGCGCCAGGACGCCGTCACTTACCGGCGCTCGGCGAGTGCCCGCTCGACTACCGGCGCTCCGCGAGTATCCGCTCGATCACGACGGCCACGCCGTCCTCGTTGTTGGCGACCGTACGGCCGGAGGCTGCCGCGATCACGTCCGGGTGGGCGTTGCCCATCGCGTACGACGTGCCCGCCCAGGTGAGCATCTCCACGTCGTTGGGCATGTCCCCGAAGGCGACGACCTCCTCGTGCGAGATGCCACGCTCGGCGCAGCACAGCGCGAGCGTGCTGGCCTTGGAGACGCCGGGGCCGCTGATCTCCAGGAGCGCGCTCGGGCTGGAGCGGGTGACGTTCGCCCGGTCGCCGATGGCCAGGCGGGCCGTCATGAGGAAGTCGTCCGGGGCAATCTTGTGGTGGAAGGCGAGGATCTTGAGCACGGGCTCATCGGCACCGGGTGCGTCCGGCGCCAGGAGCTTCTCGGCGGGCGCGAGGGTGTCGGGGGTCTCCATGTGCAGCTTCGGATACGCCGGCTCCTGGTAGAAGCCGTACGTCTGTTCGATGGCGAACACGGCCCCGGGCGCGGCGTCACGGAGCAGCCGTACCGCGTCGAGCGCGTTCTCCCGCGCCAGCTCCCGGACCTTGACGAAGCGGTGGGCGCCGGGGCCGCCGTGCAGGTCGACCACGGCGGCGCCGTTCCCGCAGATGGCGAGGCCGTGACCGTGGACATGGTCGCTGACGACGTCCATCCAGCGGGCGGGGCGTCCGGTCACGAAGAAGACCTCGATGCCGGCCTCCTCGGCGGCGGCCAGGGCGGCGATCGTGCGGGGCGAGACGGACTTGTCGTCGCGCAACAGGGTGCCGTCGAGATCTGTGGCGATCAGCCGGGGCGGGAGAGTGGAGGCCGGGTTCCCGGGCCGTCGGGTCGCTGAGGTCACTTCCTCATTCTCCCGCATATGCGTGCACGGGCGTGCGGCGGTCCGCACATGTGAGTGAGGAGTGCCCTCACCTGCGGTTATGTCAACCCGGGGCTGAGGCGGTGCCTCCTTGAGAGAGACCTGCGGAGGACCGTCGAAGTAGCCGCCGGATCAGTCACCGGAGCGGGCCTCCAGAACCTGACCGGCGACGCCGACCCACCAGCGTCCGCTCGCCGGAGCAGACCCACCAGCGTCCCTCCGCCGGGGCCCGCCCATCGGCGTACGTCCGCCGGAGCCAGCGGCCGAAGCCCGCCACCGGAGCGAACAGGTGCCCGATCCAGGAGCTGCAGCCAAGCGCCGGACAGCGCCTCAGCCGAGCTGCCCCACCGCCTCCATCGCGATGTGCTCGAAGGCCTTCTCGTCCGCGGCGAAGTCCGGGTAGTCGGGGACGGGCCAGTGGATCACGATGTCCGTGAAGCCCAGCTCCATGTGCCGGCCCGCGAAATCGACGAACGCGTCGAGGGACTCCAGCGGACGTGCGCGGTCCGGGGTGAAGCCGGTGAGCAGGACTTTGTCGAGCTCGTTCACGTCGCGGCCGACCGTCTCGCAGGCGGTGGCCAGCTTCTCGACCTGCCCGCGAATGGCCTGAACCGACTGCTCGGGCGTGCCCGTCTCGAACAGCTTCGGGTCGCCCGTCGTCACCCACGCCTGCCCGTACCCGGCGGCGAGCTCCAGCCCGCGCGGCCCGGTGGCGGCCACCGCGAAGGGCAGCCGGGGGCGCTGGACGCACCCGGGGATGTTGTACGCCTCGCGCGCCGAGTAGAACGTGCCGTCGTACGAAACGGAGTCCTCGGTGAGCAGCCGGTCGAGCAGAGGTACGAACTCGCCGAAGCGGTCGGCCCGCTCGCGCGGAGTCCACGGCTCCTCGCCGCTCTTCAGCAGCGTCGTGGAGTCGAAGCCGGAGCCGCCCGCGCCGATGCCCAGCGTGATCCGGCCACCGGAGATGTCGTCGAGCGCGATCAGTTCCTTGGCGAGGGTCACCGGGTGCCGGAAGTTCGGGGAGGTCACCAGCGTGCCCAGGCGCAGCCGGTCGGTCGCTCCCGCGGCGGCGGTGAGCGTCGGTACGGCCCCGTACCAGGGCCCCTCGCGGAACGTCCGCCACGACAGATGGTCGTACGTGAAAGCGGTGTGGAACCCGAGCTGCTCGGCGCGCTGCCATGCCGAACGCCCTCCCTCGTGCCAGCGGAGGTACGGCAGGATCACGGTGCTCAGGCGCAGACTCATGCCTCAGAGCCTAAGCGCAGCCGCGCGGCACACCCCAAACGGCCGGTCGGGGCGGGGACGGGCCCGGGCGGGCGTGGGGTATGGGCCCCGGCAAGCCCGCGCGGGACGGGCCCGGCCGGTCAGTGCGGGGCGGGAAACCGCAGGTAGCGCGGGGGCACGGCGGCCGTGAGCCAGACCCCGTTGGCGCTCACCCGGAACTCGTGGCCGTCGCGGTGCATGGCGGCGGCGCCCACGGAGAGCACGACGGGCCGGCCGCGGCGGGCGCCGACACGGGTCGCGGTCTCGCGGTCGGGCGAGAGGTGCACGTCGTGCCGGTTCATCGGCCGCAGCCCCTCGGCGCGGATTGCGTCCAGGCTGCGGCCGACGGTCCCGTGGTAGAGGTACGCGGGCGGGGTCGCCGCCGCCAGGCCCAGGTCGACCTCGACGGAGTGGCCCTGGCTGGCGCGGATCCGCGAGCCCTCGATCGCGAAGCGCCGCTTGTCGTTGTTCTCCACCACGTGGTCGAGTTCGTCCCGGGTGAACCGGAAGCCGTGCGCCTCGGCCGCGGCCATCAGCGTCTCGATCTCGACCCAGCCGCCCTCGTCGAGCGTCAGCCCGATCCGCTCGGGCTGATGCCGCAGATGCTTCGAGAGGTACTTCGACACCTTCACGGTGCGTCTTTCGTCCATCCCGCCAGAGTGCCTGGCGAGACGCTCGTCACGCATTTGATTTTGACCCGGAGGTTTGATCCACAGCCAAGTGCGTTATCCACAGGACCAGTTGGGGAATCTGTGGACAACTCGCCGACACTTTACGGCGGTTCGTCAACTTTCCCAGGCTCGGCATGATTTGCGGCGAGCGCGTCCAAAGCACGGGCCCTGACCTCCCGTTCGGCCGCCACGGCGATGAACTCGGCCGCCTTCTCCGCGCCGACGAGCCGCTCCACAGCGGCCATTGTCTCCGCGGGGACGGCCACGGATCGCGTCTCGTCCGCAGCCACCGGGGGCTGCTCGGCACCGAGGTGCCGGCGCAGATGCCGGTTGGCGAACAGCCGCATGGCCCGGGCGAGTTCGGCGTCCACCGTCTGGCGTGCGAGCGGCCGCAGCCGTCGTACGAGCGCGGCCGCTTCGGCGGCGTCCGCGTCGGTCGGCGGGTGCTCGCCGAGATAGCGCGCGAAGACGTGCTCGCTCGTGAACTCCAGGAAGCGCGAGGCGATGTGCTCCACCTGGCCCCTCAACTCCCGCAGATGGCCCGAGATCGCGGACAGTGGAACGCCCGCCTCGTACAACTCGGCCGCCACGGCCAGCTCTTGGGGGCTCGGCACGAGGAACGTGTCCTCGTCCCCCGGAACGCGTTCGAGCACCCCGAGCTCGACGGCGTCGGCCACCGCCGTGTCGTCCGGGTGGCCGCCGAACCGCTCGTCCAGCTCGGCCCGGGAGATACGGACCGCCTCCTCGTCCGTCCACGGCCCGTCCACCTCCGCGACCAGCCCGAGCACGCCGCCGAGACCCCGGCCCGCGTCCCAGGCCTCCAGGAGTTCCTTGATCGAGGCCAGCGTGTATCCGCGGTCCAGGAGGTCGGCGATCTGCCGCAGCCGGGCCAGATGGGCGTCGGAGTACACGTTGGCGCGGCCGCGCCTCTCGGGCCGGGGGAGCAGCCCGCGGTCCTGGTAGGCACGGATCGTCCGCACCGTGGCACCGCTGCGGTGCGCCAGGTCCTCGATCCGGTACGCGACGCCGGCCGGCTCGTTGTCCACGGTCCCTGCCTTCCCGAGTCCTCGTCGCTGCCCGATGCCGCTACTCGGGGCCACTACCCGATCGCGGCTCTGCCGATCGCCCCCGCCGCCGTCCGGGCCGCGGGTGACCGCGCCAGATACTCGACCGCCCTGCGCATCGAGCCCTCCTGCGAGGGATGGTACGAGCGCCGCAGATAGCGCGGCACGGCGGAGCCGAGCTCCTTCCACGTGGGCAACAGCCCCTTGCGCACCGCCCGGTTGTGCTCCCCGAGCGAGTAGCGCAGCCGCCCGGCCAGCCGCGGGTCGTGACGTATGAGGTAGGCGGCGCCCCACGCCCACATGTACAGCATCACGGGAGCCGTGACCGCCATGCCGGCGACCCTGCGCGCGTACCGGGGAAGGCCCTCGCCGCCGCAGTGCTGGTACATGTCGAAGGCGACCGCGCGGTGCTCCACCTCCTCCGCGCCGTGCCAGCGCAGCAGGTCGAGCATGACCTCGTCGGCCCCGGCGCGGTCGAGTTCCTCGGCGGCCAGCACCCAGTCGCCCAGGACGGCCGTGAACTGCTCGATCGCCGCGATCACCGAGAGCCGGAAGCGCAGCCACTCCGGCTCCGGTATCGGTGCGCCGAGCGGCGGGGTCTCACCGAGGATCTTCTGGAAGAGGTAGTCGACGTGCTTCGTGTACGCGGCCGTGTCGAGGTCCTGTGCGGCGAGGTGGTCCAGCACGTACGAGTGCTGGACGCTGTGCGTCGCCTCCTGGCCCATGAACCCCTTGACGTCCTTGAGGAGTTCGGGGTCGTGGACCAGCGGGAGGCCCTCCTTGAAGACCTTCACGAACCACCGTTCCCCCGCCGGCAGCAGCAGGTGCAGCACGTTGATGACGTGGGTCGCGGTCGGCTCGTCCGGTATCCAGTGGAGCGGGGTCTCCTCCCAGTCGAAGGACACCCGCCGCGGTGTGATCGGGTAGTGGTCGCTCACAGCGGTGGCTCCATCCGTGCGATCGCGCGAAGCGCCCTGGGCGCGAAGCGGGACATCAGGCGGCCGCCGCGCGCCTCCGCGGTCACGGGGACCACGGCCTGGTTGCGGACGACCGCGCGCAGCACGGCCTCGGCGACCTTCTCCGGCGGGTAGTTGCGCAGCCCGTACAGCCGCGCGGACTTCTTCTGGCGCCGCTTCTCCTCGTCGGCGTCGACTCCCGTGAAACGCGCGGTCGACGTGATGTTCGTGTTGATGAAGCCCGGGCAGATCGCGGAGACCCCGATGCCCTGTCCGGCCAGCTCGGCGCGCAGGCACTCGCTGAGCATCAGCACCGCCGCCTTCGAGGTGCTGTAGGCGGGCAGCGTCCTGGAGGGCAGGTACGCGGCCGCCGACGCGGTGTTGACGATGTGGCCGCCCTGTCCGCGCTCGGCCATCTGCTTCCCGAAGAGCCGGCAGCCGTGGATCACGCCCCACAGGTTGACGTCGAGGACGTTGCGCCAGTCCTCCGCGGTGGTGTCGAGGAACGAGCCGGACAGCCCGATCCCGGCGTTGTTCACCAGGACGTCCACCACCCCGTACTCGGCGGCGACCTTCTCGGCGAGCTTCTCCATCGCCTGCTCGTCGGAGACGTCGACCGTCTCGGCCCACGCCTGAGGGGCGCCGATGAGCCGGGACAGTTCCGCGGTGCGGGCCGCGCTCTCCGCGTCCCGGTCGACGGCCACCACGCGCGCGCCGGACTCGGCGAACGCGAAGGCGGTGGCCCGCCCGATACCGCTGCCCGCACCGGTGACCAGCACCAACTGCCCGCCGAAGCGGTCGGCGTACGGGCCGGTCGCCGCGGATGCGGTCCTCCCTCCCTCGGTGGTCGTCACGAACTCGGTGATCCAGGCAGCCAGTTGGTCCGGCCGGGTGCGCGGGATCCAGTGCTTGGCCGGGAGCGCGCGGCGCGTCAACTGCGGGGCCCACAGCTCCAGCTCGTCGTAGAGCTTCTCCGAGAGGAACACATCCCCGAGCGGCGTGATGAGCTGCACGGGCGCGTGCGCGTACGCGTCGGCGCGCGGCCTGCGCAGCCGGGCCCGTACGTTGTCCCGGTACAGCCAGGCGCCGTGCGCCGCGTCCGTGGGCAGCGACGGGGTCGGATAGTCGCCCCCGGGGACCCTCTCCAGCCGCCGCAGGATCTTGGGCCACCGCTTGCCGAGGGGGCCGCGCCAGGCGAGTTCGGGCAGCACCGGGGTGTGCAGCAGGTACACGTACCAGGACTTGGCGCCCTGGCCGAGGAGTTGGCCGACCCTGCGGGGCGTCGGGCGGGACACGCGCTTCTTGATCCAGTGTCCGAAGTGGTCGAGGGACGGCCCCGACATCGACGTGAAGGAGGCGATCCGTCCCTCGGTGCGCTTGACCGTGGTGAACTCCCAGGCCTGGACCGAGCCCCAGTCGTGGCCCACCAGGTGCACCGGACGGTCCGGGCTGACCGCGTCCGCGACGGCCAGGAAGTCGTCCGTCAGCTTCTCCAGCGTGAACCCGCCGCGCAGTGGCTGCGGCGCCGTCGACCGGCCGTGGCCGCGCACGTCGTACAGCACGACATGGAAGCGCCCTGCCAGGCGCGCGGCGACCTCGGACCACACCTCCTTGGAGTCCGGATAACCGTGTACGAGCACCACCGTGGGCTGTGCCGGGTCGCCCAGCTCGGCGACACACAGCTCGACCCCGCCCGTACGCACCCAGCGCTCGCGCGCACCCTCAAGCGTCACTTGTCCTCCGCCCAGCGCCGCACGTGCGGCAGATCGTCGTCCAGCCAGAAGGCGCTCTGCTCGGGGTCCTCGGAGTCGGTGACCACCAGGATCTCCTCGAACTTCGCGCCCGTGCCCCGGAATCCGAGGTGCGGCTCGACCGCCCACAGGCCGGGCCGGGGAGGGTGGTCGGAGAACCTGTACGGCGACCACAGCGGGGACCAGCCGTCACGGTGGCCGTGGATCGTGTCGCTCGCCAGACCCTTGAGCGACTGAGTGCCGAACCCGAACAGCTTCGGTGACCAGCGCCGCTCCCTGACCCGGTCGACCTTGTGCGCGATCACCCCGAAGGGATACGCCCGGTGCCGGTTCGCGTAGCCCTGGCGGACCATGAGCCGGTCCACGTCCTGGTAGATCTCGCGCAGCGGGCGCCGCTCGCGCACCTCGCGCAGGATCAGCTCGCGGTGGGCCTCCAGGTCGGCGAGGAGCTTGTCCTGCAGCGGGTTGGGCCCCAGCGAACCGGAGTACCCGATGTCCGCGGTGAAGCCCTTGTGGACGGGCGCAAGGTCGAGGATGAACGGCATCCCCGCCTCCAGGCGCCGGTTGGTGGGGAAGAACTGCAGCGGAATCCGGAAGTCCACGAACGCCGTCCGGTCCCCGAACCAGGCGAAGGGCAGATGGAACCAGTCCCATACGCCGCGCTCGCGCAGCCACTCGCGCTGCATCCGTGCCGCCTCGCGCTCGGTCACGCCCGGCTTCAGCTGCGCCGCGACCGCCTCCGCGCACTCGTACGCGAGCCGCTGCACCTCTCTGAACCCCCGCAGTTCCGCGGTGAGTCCGCCGCCCTTTCCCGAAGAAGTACCTGGTGAAGCCGCTGCCGCTGCCACTGCCGAGGTCATGCCACCGTCCGTCCCAAGCCGACTGCCGTACACGCCCGCAACTTGACACTGATGAATGTGACAATTGTTGGAGGCTGCGTCAATAGGCGTGCACGCGACCTGTGGACAACCGGGCCGATGTGGACAACCGGCCCGGAAGGCCAACCTGATGACCGGGCCCTATGCGGACAATCGGGCCGAGACGGGCCCCGCGCGATGCCGTCCGTCCGCCGCCGGTTGTTCGACCTCAGGGGGACCCCTACGGGCCCGTAATACCCGAGAGGGACGCCGATACAGCTCCCAGGGTTGACGACCACTGTGGTCTGCGCCACTACCTTCGAAATGTGACTGTGATCGCGACCGAAAGCCTGAGCAAGCGGTTCCCGAGGGTGACCGCTCTTGACCGGCTCTCCGTGGACGTCGGACCCGGTGTGACCGGACTCGTCGGAGCCAACGGAGCCGGCAAGTCCACACTGATCAAGATCCTGCTGGGTCTGTCCCCCGCCACCGAGGGCCGTGCCGAAGTGCTCGGACTCGATGTCGCCACCAAGGGCGGTGACATCCGTGAGCGCGTCGGCTACATGCCGGAGCACGACTGTCTGCCGCCCGACGTCTCGGCCACCGAGTTCGTCGTCCACATGGCGCGCATGTCCGGCCTCCCCCCGACGGCGGCCCGCGAGCGCACCGCGGACACGCTGCGCCACGTCGGCCTCTACGAGGAGCGCTACCGCCCCATCGGCGGTTACTCGACGGGCATGAAGCAGCGCGTGAAGCTCGCCCAGGCGCTGGTCCACGACCCGCAGCTGGTCTTCCTGGACGAGCCGACGAACGGCCTGGACCCGGTCGGCCGTGACGAGATGCTCGGCCTGATCCGGCGTATCCACACCGACTTCGGCATCTCCGTCCTGGTCACCTCGCACCTGCTGGGCGAGCTGGAGCGCACCTGCGACCACGTCGTGGTCGTCGACGGCGGCAAGCTCCTGCGGTCCAGCTCCACCACGGACTTCACGCAGAGCACGGCGATCCTCGCGATCGAGGTCACCGACACCGACGAGCACCCGGACGGCACCCGCGCGGTGCGCGACGTGCTCCACGGGCGCGGGATCGACACCCACGACGGCAGCGGACTGCCCGGCGCGGGCCACATCCTCCTGCTCACGGCGGAGGGCGAGGAGACGTACGACGTCGTACGGGACGTCGTCGCCGACCTGGGCCTCGGTCTGGTGCGCATGGAGCAGCGCAGGCACCACATCTCGGAGGTCTTCAAGGACAGCGACGAGCAGGCTCTCCAAGGCGGCGACGAACAGCGGAAGGAGGCGGTCGGCCATGGCGGTTGAGCAGCCCCCGGCACAGACCTCGGCCCAGGCCACGGCCCCGGCCCGCCCGGGCGAGCAGACCCGGATCCACAACATCGGCTACCGCAACTACGACGGCCCGCGCCTGGGCCGCGCGTATGCCCGCCGGTCGCTTTACTCGCAGTCCCTGCGCGGCGCCTACGGCCTCGGCCGCTCGGTGAAGTCCAAGGTGCTGCCGATGCTGCTCTTCGTGGTGATGTGCGTCCCCGCGCTGATCATGGTCGCGGTCGCCGTCGCCACGAAGGCGAAGGACCTGCCCGTCGACTACACGAGTTACGCGGTCATCATGCAGGCGGTCATCGGCCTGTACGTCGCCTCCCAGGGACCGCAGTCCGTCTCCCGGGACCTGCGCTTCAAGACCGTTCCGCTGTACTTCTCCCGCCCCATCGAGACCGCCGACTACGTCCGCGCCAAGTACGCGGCGCTGGCCTCGGCGCTGTTCATGCTCACGGCCGCACCGCTGCTCGTGCTGTACGTGGGTGCGCTGCTGGCCAAGCTCGACTTCTCCGACCAGACCAAGGGTCTCGCACAAGGGCTCGTCTCCGTGGCACTGCTCTCTCTCCTCTTCGCCGGCATCGGCCTGGTCATCTCGGCGGTCACGCCCCGGCGCGGCTTCGGCATCGCCGCCGTCATCGCCGTACTGACCATCTCCTACGGAGCCGTCTCCACCGTCCAGGCCATCGCCCACTCGCAGGACAGCACCTCGGCGATCCCGTGGCTCGGCCTGTTCTCACCCATCACGCTCATCGACGGCGTGCAGACCGCCTTCCTCGGCGCGTCGTCCTCGTACCCCGGCGAGGTGGGGCCCTCGTCCGGACAGGGCGTCGTCTTCCTCCTCGTCACCCTGGGACTCATCGCCGGTTGCTACGGCCTGCTGATGCGCCGCTACCGAAAGGTCGGACTGTGACCACGCTCACCATCGACCACGTGTCGCGCTGGTTCGGCAACGTGGTGGCCGTCAACGACGTCACCATGACGATCGGCCCCGGCGTCACCGGCCTGCTCGGTCCGAACGGCGCGGGAAAGTCCACCCTCATCAACATGATGGGCGGCTTCCTGGCCCCCTCCACGGGCAGCGTCACGCTCGACGGCCAGGCGACCTGGCGCAACGAACAGATCTACAAGCAGATCGGCATCGTCCCCGAGCGCGAGGCGATGTACGACTTCCTCACGGGCCGCGAATTCGTCGTCGCCAACGCCGAGTTGCACGGCCTCGGCGACAAGGCCGCCCAGCGGGCCCTCGCCACGGTCCAGATGGAGTACGCGCAGGACCGCAAGATCTCCACGTACTCCAAGGGCATGCGCCAGCGCGTGAAGATGGCCTCGGCGCTCGTCCACAACCCGTCCCTGCTGCTCCTCGACGAGCCCTTCAACGGCATGGACCCGCGCCAGCGCATGCAGCTCATGGACCTGCTGCGGCACATGGGCGACGAGGGCCGTACAGTCCTCTTCTCGTCCCACATCCTCGAAGAGGTCGAGCAACTCGCCTCGCACATCGAGGTGATCGTCGCCGGACGGCACGCGGCTAGCGGCGACTTCCGCCGGATCCGCCGCCTGATGACGGACCGCCCGCACCGCTACCTGGTGCGTTCCAGCGACGACCGAGCCCTCGCGGCCGCGCTCATCGCCGACCCGTCGACGTCCGGCATCGAAGTGGACCTCCAGGAGGGCGCGTTGCGCATCCAGGCGGTCGACTTCCCACGCTTCACGGCACTGCTGCCGCGGGTGGCCCGTGACCACGGCATCCGGCTGCTCACGGTCTCGCCTTCCGACGAGTCCCTCGAGTCCGTCTTCTCGTATCTCGTCGCGGCGTAGGAGGCCAAGATGTACGACCCCACAGTCGCCCGGCTCACCTACCGCGGCCTGCTCGGCCGCCGCCGGGCCCTCATCCTGGGCGCCCTGCCCCTCCTGCTGATCGTCATCTCCGTGGCCGTACGCGGCTTCACGGGCGCGGACGACCAGGTGGCCTCAGACGTCCTCGGCGGGTTCGCGCTCGCCACGATGGTGCCCATCATCGGCGTCATCGCGGGCACCGGGGCGATCGGCCCCGAGATCGACGACGGCTCGGTCGTCTACCTGCTCGCCAAGCCGGTCAAACGCCCCACGATCATCTTCACCAAACTGATCGTCGCCATCGCGGTCACCATGGCGTTCTCGGCGATCCCGACGTTCCTCGCGGGAATGATCCTCAACGGCAACGGCCAGCAGATCGCCGTCGCCTACACGGTGGCCGCGCTGGTCGCCTCCATCGCGTACGCCGCGATGTTCCTGCTCCTGGGCACCATCACGCGGCACGCGGTCGTCTTCGGACTCGTCTACGCCCTCGTGTGGGAGACCCTCTTCGGGTCGCTGGTCTCCGGGGCACGCACGCTCAGCGTCCAGCAGTGGTCCCTCGCCGTCGCCCAGAAGGTGTCCGGCGGAGACCTCGTCACGTCGGACGTCGGGCTGACCACGGGGACGGTGCTGCTGGTCGTGGTGACCGTCGCCGCCACCTGGTTCGCCGGACAGAAGCTGCGCACGCTGACGCTGGCCGGCGAGGAGTAACCGCTCCGGGGAGTCGGGGCGGCTCCACGCGCGCGTGACCGGCTTTCCGGGGGCACGCGCGCGTGGAGCCTCTTTTGATCTTGAGATCGGCTTTACACGCAGAACGGCACACTTGCTCAAGGGGATGCACAGCGAGGAGGAACGGGGATGGCAGCGCAGGCACCGCGGAGCGAAGGACAGGGCCCGGGCGACGGTCAGGGCCAGGGGGCGTCCGAGGACGTCTGGGACGAACTGGTCCTGGACGACGACTTCATACGGTCCGCCGACACGGCGGAGCCGTCCGCGCGCGCCCGGATGCTCGCGGCCCGCTGGCGCGACGGCGGACCCGACCCGCAGCCCTGGCGCTCCGACGAGCCGCCCGCGGGCTGGTTCTTCAGCAAGGCACGGCGCCGCAGGTGGCGTCGCCGGTAGCGCGCCTCCTCCGAGTAGCCCCGCCCCGGCCGCCCTTTCGCCGGGCGCAGTGCTCGGCCGGTGATTTATTCGGTGGCGTCCAACTCGGCGTACGGGCACAGTGGTTATGTCCAAGTCGCCGGGTTCCTCCGGCGCCACGATCTGGGAGAGGAGCACGACGATGCCCGTCAGTAGCAGTTCGTCGAGCTCCCAGCAGGGCAGCCGACGGGCTCCGGAGTAGTTACCCCTCCGTCGAGTCCGTCCCACACGGGGAGCTGCCCGGGGCGGCCGCTTCGAGCGCGCACATTGGCGCGGGCCGCCCACCCGGAGGATTGGCCGAGCGGTAAGGCACCGGCTTGCTAAGCCGTGGTCGGGGTTGACCCCCCGCGCGTGTTCGATCCACGCATCCTCCGCGAGACGCTGTCGCTGTGACTCGGCGGCGTTCGAGACGCCGCTTCGCGGCGAGATTCCCCGCCGCCCGCCCCCTTTTTTTTACTTTGTTGGGGGGCTGATCGCTGCTGCAGGCGGTTTCTCCGGCAGCGCCGGGGGCGGTGGCGCTAGCCCAGCAACCTCTCCAGCACCACAGCGATCCCGTCCTCCTCGTTGGACAGGGTCAGCTCGTCTGCCGCGGCCTTGAGTTCCTCGTGGGCGTTGTCCATTGCCACGCCGTGGGCCGACCACGCGAACATCGGGATGTCGTTCGGCATGTCGCCGAAGGCGATCGTCTCCGCGGCCTTCACGCCCAGGCGGCGGGCAGCCAGGGAGAGGCCCGTGGCCTTGGACAGGCCCAGGGGGAGGATCTCGACGATGCCCTCGCCCGCCATCACGACGCTCACCAGACCGCCGGCCGCCGCTCGTGCCGCGGCCGCCAGCTCGTCGTCGGTGAGTCCGGGGTGCTGGATGTACATCTTGGTGAGGGGCGCGGCCCAGAGCTCCGCGACATCGGTGAACGGGACGGCCTTCAGCTGGCCAAGCACCCGGTAGCCGGGGCCGATCAGGACGTCCCCGTCGACGCCGTCGCGGCTCGCGGCGAGGGCCAGCGGGCCGACCTCCGCCTCGATCTTGGCCAGCGCGAGACCGGCCACCTGCCGGTCGAGGGTGACCGACGTGAGCAGGCGGTGCGCTCCCGCGTCGTACAGCTGCGCGCCCTGACCGCACACCGCGAGTCCCTCGTATCCGAGTTCGTCGAGGATGTGGCGTGTCCAGGGCACCGCGCGGCCGGTGACGACGAGGTGCGCGGCGCCCGCCACGGTGGCCGCGGCGAGCGCCTCACGCGTGCGCTCCGAGACCGTGTCGTCGGAGCGCAGCAACGTTCCGTCGAGATCGGTCGCGACGAGCTTGTAGGGGAACGCCCCGGTCTCCCCGGTCGACGCGGTCGAGCGGGTCGAGGCCGTAGACCCAGTGGTGCCGGTCACTTGGAGATCGGCTCCAGCACCTCACGGCCGCCCAGATACGGACGCAGCACCTCGGGCACCCGTACGGAACCGTCGGCCAGCTGGTGGTTCTCCAGGATCGCCACGATCGTGCGCGGGACGGCGCAGAGCGTGCCGTTCAGCGTCGCGAGCGGCTGCACCTTCTTGCCGTCACGCATGCGCACCGACAGCCGGCGGGCCTGGAAACCGTCGCAGTTCGAGGCCGACGTCAGCTCGCGGTACTTGCCCTGGGTCGGGATCCACGCCTCGCAGTCGAACTTGCGCGAGGCGGACGAGCCCAGGTCGGCCGACGCCACGTCGATGACCTGGAAGGGCAGCTCAAGCCCGGTCAGCCACTGCTTCTCCCACTCCAGGAGCCGCTGGTGCTCGTTCTCGGCATCCTCGGGGTTGACGTACGAGAACATCTCGACCTTGTCGAACTGGTGCACTCGGAAGATGCCGCGCGTGTCCTTGCCGTACGTGCCGGCCTCGCGGCGGAAGCACGGCGAGAAGCCGGCGTAGCGCAGGGGCAGCTTGTCGGCGTCGAGGATCTCGTCCATGTGGTACGCCGCGAGCGGGACCTCGGAGGTGCCGACCAGGTAGTAGTCGTCCTTCTCCAGGTGGTACACGTTCTCCGCGGCCTGGCCGAGGAAGCCGGTGCCCTCCATGGCGCGCGGGCGGACCAGCGCCGGGGTCAGCATGGGGATGAAGCCGGCCTCGGTGGCCTGCGCGATCGCCGCGTTGACGAGGGCGAGCTCGAGGAGCGCGCCGACACCCGTCAGGTAGTAGAAGCGCGAGCCGGACACCTTGGCGCCGCGCTCGACGTCGATGGCCCCCAGCGCCTCGCCGAGTTCCAGGTGGTCCTTGGGCTCGAAGCCCTCGGCGCCGAAGTCGCGGATGGTCCCGTGCGTCTCCAGGACGACGAAGTCCTCCTCGCCGCCGACCGGGACGTCGGGGTGCACGAGGTTGCCGAGCTGGAGGAGGAGGCGCTTGGTCTCCTCGTCGGCCTCGTGCTGCTCGGCGTCGGCCGCCTTGACGTCGGCGGCGAGCAGGCCCGTCTTCTTGAGCAGCTCGGCCTTCTCGTCGGCGGAGGCCTTGGAGATGAGCTTGCCGATGCTCTTCTGCTCGGAACGCAGCTCGTCGAAGCGGACGCCGGACGACCTGCGCCGCTCGTCGGCGGAGAGGAGGGCGTCGACAAGGGCGACGTCCTCTCCACGGGCGCGCTGGGAGGCGCGAACACGGTCGGGGTCCTCACGAAGCAGGCGAAGGTCAATCACCCCACAAGGCTACCGGTGCGGGGTTCCGACTCACGACCCGGTATTCCGTTCTGTCGCTTCTGTCACGTTTTGCGGGAATTGGTGAGGCGCTTCAATGGACGTCAATGAAAGGGCGCCGCTCCCTGGAACGGGGCAGGTGGGATTCGGTCGGTTGACTCGATTCCCTTGTGGGGAAAGGGACTTGAGAGCTGGGTTGTCCACAGAAATCCACACCCCGGAAAAGTTATCCACAGGCTGTGCGAAAGATCTGTGGACATCGGAAGCGATCGTTCCCAAAGCTGCGTGCAGGGCCAGGAATTCCCGGACCAAACCCTCCCTATACGCACTTTCGAGTGGAAATGGTTCGCTCTATGGGATTGGTCAACAGAAACGGGTGGACGAAGGGTGACCGATGGGGCTGTGGACGGACTTGTGGGCTGTAGGCCGATTTGTCGACTGAGTCGCGCTTCGTTGTCGACTTGTCCCCAGGTCGAGAAGCGCGCCTGTGGATAACTTCTGTGGACAGAGACAATCTGCAGGTAGGACTGGCCGAAACGGCCCGGCGGAGCCGTCGGCTCCGCCCGGGAAACCGCCCGGAGGACACCCGGTGACTGCGGGGTTGCGGGCGGGTGGCCGCTCGGCAGCAGTGAGAAAGGCCCGCCCGGCAAGACAGGATCGGCGAACCCCGCTCCGCTGGCCGAGGTCGGCGAACACTCAGCAAGCCGAGCTCGGCGACGCCCGCTCAGTAACCCGCTCAGCAAATCCCCGCTCGACAAGCCGCGCCCCGCGAACCCCGTTCAGTAACCCGCCCTGCAAAGCCCGCTCAGAACCGGCCGTCCTGGCAGCGCGCCAGCCAGTCCGAAGCCGCCGCGAACTCGCTCTCCGACGTACCGGCCCGCGGCGGGCGTACGTCCTTGGGGTCGACGTCGGCCTGCGGATAGGAACCGAGGAACCGCACCTGGGGACAGATCCGCTTGAGGCCCATCAGCGCCTCGCCGACGCGGCGGTCCGCGATGTGGCCCTCGGCGTCGATGGCGAAGCAGTAGTTGCCGATGCCCTCGCCGGTCGGCCGGGACTGCAGGAGCATCAGGTTGACCCCGCGGACGGCGAACTCCTGGAGGAGTTCGAGCAGGGCACCCGGGTGGTCGTCGCGCTGCCAGATGACCACGGAGGTCTTGTCCGCGCCGGTCGGCGCCGCGGGCCGGGCGGGCTTGCCCACCAGGACGAACCGGGTCTGCGCGTTCTCGGCGTCGTGGATCCCGGTCTCCAGGGCCTCCAGGCCGTACCGTTCCGCCGCGAACTCGCCCGCGAAGGCCGCGTCGTAGCGCCCCTCCTGCACCAGACGGGCGCCATCCGCGTTGGAGGCCGCCGACTCCCAGATGACGTCCGGGAGGTTGTTCTTCATCCAGTTGCGGACCTGCGGCTGCGCGGCCGGGTGCGCGCTGACCGTCTTGATCTCCGAGAGCTTCGTGCCCGGGCGGACCAACAGCGCGAAGGTGATCGAGAGCAGGACCTCGCGGTAGATCATCAGCGGTTCGCCGACGGCCAGTTCGTCGACCGTGGTGGTGATGCCGCCCTCGACGGAGTTCTCGATCGGTACGAACGCGGCCTCGGCCTCGCCGGCCCGGACCGCGTCGAGCGCGGCGGGCACGGACACCATCGGGATGAGCTGCCGGGTGGCCGACTCCGGAAGAGTCCGCAGAGCGACTTCGGTGAAGGTGCCCTCGGGGCCGAGATACGCGTAGCTGGCTGGCATGGCCTCACCCTAATGGGCCTTGCGCGGCCGGGCCCCCGCTTCCGGCCCCTGCCGCCCAAGCCGCCTCAGTCATCCCAGCCGTCCCAGCCGCCTCAGCGAGCGGATCTCACCCCTCCAGCAGCTTCTGCCCCACGTACTCCCCCTCCGCCGCCCCGCCCGGTACCGCGAACAGGCCGCTCGACTCGTGCCGGATGTACGTGGACAGCGCGTCACCGCGGTCGAGCTTGCGCTGCACCGGTACGAAGCCGCGCAGCGGGTCGGCCTGCCAGCAGACGAAGAGCAGGCCCGCGTCCGGGACGCCGTCCGCGCCGATGCCGTCGTGGAAGGAGAACGGCCTGCGGAGCATCGCGGCACCGCCGTTCTCGTCGGGCCGGGTGATGCGGGAATGGGCGTTGATGGGGACGACGAGCCCGCCGTCGGCGTCGGTCTTCTCCAGGTCCATCTCGGTCGTCTCGGTGCCGCCGGAGAGCGGCGCCCCACTGGTCTTCCGCCGCCCGATCACGTCCTCCTGCGCCTTGACCGAGAGCTGCTCCCAGTCGTCGAGGAGCATGCGGATACGGCGTACGACGGCGTACGAGCCGCCTGCCATCCACGACGGGTCGCCCGCGTCGGGCACGAAGATCCGCCGGTCGAAGTCGGACTCCGACGGCTTGGGATTGCGCGTGCCGTCGATCTGCCCCATCAGGTTGCGGGCCGTCATGGGCTGGGAGGTGGCTCCCGGCGAGCGGTTGAAGCCGTTCATCTGCCAGCGCACCTTCGCCGCCTGCCCCGCGTCCTTCTGGATCGCGCGCAGGGCATGGAAGGCGACGAGGGCGTCGTTCGCGCCGATCTGCACCCACAGGTCGCCGTTGCTGCGCGCCTTGTCCAGGTGGTCCGAGGAGAAGTCGGGCAGCGGGTCGAGGGCGATCGGCCGCTGCTTCTCCAGTCCCGTACGGGCGAAGAAGCTGTGGCCGAAGCCGAAGGTGACCGTGAGGGACGAGGGTCCGGCGTCGCGCGCCACGTCCGTGTCGGCGCTCGCGGACGCCTCGCCCGCCATCAGCCGCTGGGCCGGCGTCGACCAGCGCCGCAGCAGGGCGGCCGCCTCCTTGCGGCCCGCGCCCGACGCGAGATCGAACGCGACGAGGTGGCCGCGGGCCTGCAGGGCGGTCGTGATGCCGGGCTGATGTTTCCCGTGAAACATCACCTCGTCCGCGCCGAGCGAGCTGAGGAGCGCGGTCTGGTCGGCGGAGGGCGCCGCGGCGTACCCGGCGGCCCCGCCCGCGGCGCCGAGCGCGAGCCCGGTGGCACCGGCGGTACCGAGCAGGCGGCGCCGCGAAATGACGCCCTTGGAGGGGGGCTTTTGGGAAACGGCCTCCCTAGGAGGGGCATTTTCGGAAGGGGCCCCCTTGGGAGCGGCCTCCGCGGCGGTGGCTTTCTGGGAGACGCCTCCCTGAGGAGGTGCTCCTTCGGCGGGGGCATCCGGGGGAGACGTCTCCGGAGTGGACTGTTCAGCCATGGTGTCGTTCAGCCGATCTGCGCGTTCTTGTCCACGGTCACCTGGTCGATGTCGGAGGTCCGCACCGTCACCGCGATCGCCCAGTTGCCCGCCATCGGGATCTGCACCCCGCTCGCCGTCCAGTGTCCGGTGGCGATCCGGTCGGGGACCACGGGCAGCGGTCCGATGTCCTTCGCCTTCAGGGTGAAGGCGATCTTGACCTCGGGGATGTCGAAGGCCTTGCCGTTCGGCCGCTGTACGTAGACGTGCATGTCGTTGCCGCCGACGCGGGCCGGATCGATCTCTACGCGCACGAGGCCCTTGCCGTCCTTGCCGCCGGTGTCGAACGGGATGTCCACGGCCAGTGCCCCGGTGGCCCCCTTCGAGGTGGCGGCGGTGGCGGCCTCGGCCGCCTCCACGGTGCGCCCGGGTTCGGTGGACGTCAGCATCGTGGTGACGGCCAGCACGACCACCGCGACGCCCGCCTCGGCGAGCACCGAGCGGCGCAGGCCCGAGCGGAGCGGATCGGAGTCACGCCGGCGCTTCTCTCGCGCGGTGGCCACCGCCGCCCGCTGCCGGGCCAGTTGGGTGGCCCGCTTGCCGTCACCGCTGCCCGCGGGCGCGGCGGCCGGCTCCTTCTCGTCCTCGGTCTCGCGGTCCTCGTCCTCCGACTTCTCCGAGGTCGCCGCGGAGGTCTTCGCCGATGCCTTCGCCGATGCCTTCGCTGAAGCCTTCGCCGAGGTCTTGGCCGAGGCCTTGGCAGGGGTCTTCGCGGTGGCCTTCACAGACGCGGCCACAGAGGTCTTCACGGCCTTCGCGGCCGGCGCCTGCGACAGTTGCGCCGTCCAGCGCCGCGAGATCCACGCGATGCCGACGAGGACGACCACCAGGCCGATCTTGACGAGCAGCAACTGCCCGTACGACGTCCCGGTGAGCGCGGACCAGGAGCCGAGCTGTCGCCACGACTGGTAGATGCCCGTCGCGGCCAGCACGGCCACGCTGCTGAACGCGATGCGGGAGAAGCGGTGTACGGCGGAAGGCTCGATGGACGGCGCGCGGTAGAGCGCCACGAGCAGTGTGGACAGGCCGCCCAGCCAGACGGCGACGGCGAGCAGGTGCAGCACGTCGACGGGCATCGAGATTCCGGTCTGGATACCGGTCGAGGCGTGCTCGGCCATGGCCCAGGTCGCGGCCAGACCCGCCGCCACCACGAACCCGCCGATGGCGAGCCCGAAGGCCAGATCGCCCTTCTCCTCGTCGTCCTCGCGCTTTTCGTAGGCTCCGAAGAGCACGGCGATGAACAGCGCGCCCGCCGAGAGCAGCAGCAGCCGCGAGACCAGTGCCGCGCCCGTCTTGGTCTGCAGCACCTGGCTGAGCAGGGTCAGATCGAAGATGTCACCGACCTTCCCCGAGCCGGTGTACGAGCCGCGCAGCAGCAGCATGGCCAGTGTGGCTACGGTCAGCGTGAGCCACCCCGAGACCACGAGCCGCTGCACCGACCGCACCCCGGCGCCCCGCTGCCAGCAGGCCAGCACGAAGGCCGAGCCGCCGACGAGGAGGATGAATCC
The DNA here is from genome assembly GCF_027270795.1 of Streptomyces sp. ActVer. Lineage (NCBI taxonomy): Bacteria > Bacillati > Actinomycetota > Actinomycetes > Kitasatosporales > Streptomycetaceae > Streptomyces > Streptomyces sp. ActVer. The sequence continues at coordinate 5,051 of NZ_JAPWHT010000006.1, read as the reverse complement.
CGCGTACGAGAGATAGCGCGCGAAGCCGTAGAGCCCGCCCACCACTCCGCCGCCCGCCGCCTGGTCGGACAGCGCGACGGAGGTGTTCGAGGGTGCGCCCACGGAGAACGCGATGGCGCCCGAAATGGGGTGGCTGTCGTCCGACACGGCTTGGTAGGTGACGGTGAACGTACCGTCCGGCAGTCCCGCGTGCAGCTTGACGGCGTACGTGTTCGTGCCCTGCTCGGTGGTCTTGCCGGTGTCGACGCGCTTGCCCTTGGGGTCGAGCACGCGCAGCGAGCCGTCGGACATCGCGACCCCCTCGGAGAAGGTGAGCGACACCTGGGCGGGCGCCTTGTCGACCACCGCTCCCTGCTGGGGGTCGCTCGCGGTCAGGGCGGCGTGCGCGGAGACGGGCGCGGACCCGGCGAGGAGCGCGCCGGTGACGGCGAGGAGCAGCAACAGCAGCGTCCGGACGCGGGGAGCGATGGTCTGACTCATGGTGGTCCCTCCCTCAGCGGTGCGACGTCGAGGACGACTGCATGGACGACGTGGTGACCGCCGTCGGCCGGTAGGTGGGGGACTTCACCGGCATCTCGACCTTCATCGGCCCGGACTTGGTGAAGTGCAACTCCAGGGACACCTTGTCGCCCTCCTTCGGTTTGCGCTTCAACTTCTCGAACATGAGGTGGTTGCCGCCGCTCTCCAGGACGAGCTTGCCGTTGGCGGGGATGCCGAGATCCTTGACCTCGGTCATCGACTGCGCGGAGGACGTGTGGAGGGTGATCTCGTCGGCGATGTCGCTGGTGACGGAGGACAGTCTGTCGGCTGCTCCGCTTTCGTTGGTGATGACCAGGAAACCGGCCGCCATGGAGTCCGAAACCGGCTGCGGCATGTAGGCCGAGCCGACGGACAGTTCGGGTCCCGACGAGCCCGAGTCGCCGCAGCCCACCAGGGTCAGGGCCGCCGTCAGGACGAGGGCGCCCGCCGAGGCTCCCGTCGACATCTTCGTGGACGCCGTACGACGCGTCACGGCTTCTCGCCCTTGATCAGCTTGGGGAGGTCCTTGGCGTAGTCGTCGACGGTGGCGTCCTCGCCGTACAGCACGTAACCGCCGTCGGTCTTCGGGGAGAAGGCGATGACCTGGGTGCCGTGCATGGAGACGACCTTGCCGTTCTTGTCCTTCTTCGGCGCCTCGATGGAGATACCGAGCGTCCGGGCACCGCCCTGGATCGTGGCGAAGGAGCCGGTCAGGCCGACGACGTCGGGGTCGATGCCCTTGAGCCACTTGCCGAGCGCGGCGGAGGTGTCCCGCTCCGGGTCGGTGGTGACGAACACGATGCGCAGCGAGTCCTTCTCGGCCTGCGTCACCTGCTTGTTCTGGGCGAGCTGCTTCTCGGCGACGGCGATGTTGTTCATCGTCAGCGGGCAGACGTCGGGGCAGTTGGTGTAGCCGAAGTAGATCAGCGTCGGCTTGCCCTTGGTCTCCTTGCGGAGGTCGTACTGCTTGCCGTTTGTGTCGGTGAGGACGAGGTCCGGCTTCTCGAACGGTTTGTCGAGGACCGTCGCGGCCTTGTCGGAGCCGGCCTCCTCGGAGACCTCGGCGACCGCGTTGTCGGTGTCGTCACCGCTGCCGCAGGCGGAAAGGGTCAGGGCGGCCGCGGCGAACAGTGCGGCCGCGGCGTACGTCTTCTTGCGCATAGTGCATTCTCCAGGGGGACGCCACCGCCGATTGCCGCTGTGCGGCGGGCCGGACCCCCGGCCGGAAAACGGATTCGGCCGGGGATCCCGGTGGGGCGTTCCGTGGTTTCGATGGGTGGGACTTGGCTTACGCGGTGGTACGCCGACGACCGGCGAGCACGCCGAACGCCACGCCCGCCACGCCGACGACGATGCCCACGACGCCCAGTACACGGGCCGTGGTGTCGCTGCTGTCGGAGGAGGCGGCCTCGGTGGTCGAGGTGTTGGCGGCGGCCTTCGCGTCGTCGGCCTCCGCGGAGTCGTCGCACTGGTTCGGTGGCAGAACGGGGTTGCGCGTGCGAGAGAGCGGGCACGCGCGCGTGCCGCACGACGGCACCCCGGGAGTGATACGTCCAGAAGTGGTGCGTCGCGTCAGGCGGCGAGGGTGAGAACCCCGTGGGCCGGCGGACCGCGCCGGACGACCGAGTGCTGAAGAGCGGTCGCGGGCACGGCCGGTGGCACGTACTCCGTGGCCCGCGGTACGCGCGGCGCCTCGAGGGACGTGCCCGGGAGACCCGCCAGCAGGGCCCGTACGAGCGCCAGGGCCCCGTGCAGGGAGACGAGCGCCCCTTCGGCCACTCCGTGCGCCGAGAGGCGCAGGAGGCGCCGCAGCGCGATGTCCCCGCGGCGCAGCAGCCATCCGGTGGCGGAGGCCGCGAGAACGTGGCCGAGGAACATGGGCAGCGACGGCAGCGCCGACGTCGGGGTCCCGGCGGCGGCCGACGCCATGGTGCCCGCCTGTTCGTGGGCCGCGTGGGCCGTGCCCGTGCCGCCCGCCCGGCCCGTACCGATTGTGTCCAGCCGGGCGTCGGCGAGGATCCGCTGCGCCTGGGCGGGGCTGAGCGTCGCGACGGACGCCCCGCACACCAGCCGTGCGGCCCGGGCCACGAGCGTGGCGTCCACACCCGCTGACGCCGTCGCCGCCGTGCCGTGCTGCCCGAGCCCGAAGAGCGTGTGCAGTACGGCCTGGCCGACCGCCAGCAGCACGGCGATGCCCGGCAGGGAGCGCTCACGCCCGGCGAGCGGTGCCGCGACGGCGAAGACGGCGAGGAATCCGGCGCCCAGCGACCACAGGGGAACCGCGGCGCAGGAGACGATCGCATGACCGGCCGCGGCCAGCGCGACACAGACCGCGGTGAACACCGCGGCCCTCAGGACCCGGAGATCACCTCCGGTGCGCGCGCGCTGGTGGGGGGCAGTCATGGCGGGCTCATCATCGCACTGGGCTCACCCGCGCCACACGGCAGGTCCACAAGGTGACGTACGTTCCGGAAGGTCACGTTCTGACATCGGTAGTACGCACATACACCGGCGGATGGCGCCGGCACATCCCCCGAATGGGCGGCATCACGTCAACGGCACGCTTACACCCGGCCCTGTGCGGCAATACGTATCGGTATGTCGAGCCGCGGCCAGGAGGCTGGAGCATGAGCATCTGGTGGTCCCTCCATCTCCGGCGTGAAGCGGCGAGCGTGCCGCTCGCCCGGCGCCTGCTGCTCGGCACGATGGAGTCGGCAGGGGTGGATCCCGACATCTCCTACGACCTCTCCGTCGCGCTGAGCGAGGCCTGCGCCAACGCCGTCGAGCACGGGGGCGAGTCCGTCCACGGGGAGTCCGGCGAGGCCTACCGGGTCACGGCCTATCTGGACGGCGAGACGTGCCGCATCGAAGTGGCCGACTCCGGGCCCGGGTTCCCGTCGGGACGGGGACGCGCCCCGGTCCGCCCCGCCCACAGCGACGCCGAGAACGGCCGGGGCCTCTGTCTGATCCAGGAGCTCGCCGACCACGTCCACATCGGCAACAAGCCCGGCCGGGGCGGCGCGGTGGTCAGCTTCGACAAGATGCTCAAGTGGCGCGAGGACACGCCGCTGATGGCCACGTAAGGGGGGCCCTCTGGGAGGGGTGTTTTCCCGCCGACTTCGGCCTTCCCGGCATTCTCAGGGTCCTCACAGCCGCTCCCCATGTTCCTGACGGACGGCGTCCCTAGCTTTCCCGGCATGACGGGAAAGCACAAAGACACGACGATCACCCGGCGCCGCGCGATCGCGGTCACCGGTGGCACGGTCGCGGCCGGTGGGCTCGCGATCGCGGGATACCAGTCCGCCTTCGCCGACGAGACGACCGCCACTGCCACGGAGACCGCCGCCGCGAGCGCGTCCGCCGGTTCGAGCAGCGGCACCTGTGTCCTCATGTCCAGTGTCACGGAGGGCCCGTACTACCTGGACGGCGCTCTCGTGCGGAAGGACATCACCGAGGGCAAGAGCGGTGTCCCGCTGACGCTGCGCATCACCGTGCAGGACACCACCGAGTCGTGCGCCCCGGTGGCCGGCGCGGCCGTGGAGATCTGGCACTGCGACGCCTGGGGCTACTACTCCGGCTACACGACCGCCAACCCCGGTGGCTCGGCGCCCGCCGAGAGCGAGGACGGCTCGACCGCCGACGACAAGACGTACCTGCGCGGCTACCAGGTCGCCAACGCCAACGGGGTCGTCAAGTTCGAGACGATCGTCCCCGGCTGGTACACGCCGCGGACCTGCCACATCCACGTGAAGGTGCACACCGGCGGCGAGAAGGAGGACGGCACCTACGAGGGCGGCAAGGTCAACTTCACCGGCCAGCTCTTCTTCGACGACGCCGTCGCCGAGCAGATCTTCGAGCTGGAGCCGTACTCGCAGCACACCGGCACCTGGACCAAGCTCGACGACGACATGGTCTACGACGGCGGAGGCGCCTCCAGCGGCCTGCTCACCCTGAAGCCCGTCCACAAGAAGGACCCCTCCAAGGGCTACAAGGGATCCATCACCCTCGGCATCGACCCGGACACCGAGAACACCGGCGCGGGCAGCGGCGCGGGCAGCGGCGGTGGTGGCGGAACGCCCCCGAGCGGCGCGCCCGGCGATGCGCCGAGCGACGCCCCAAGCGCGTCGGCCTCCTCCACCGAATCCTCCTCGTAAGCGTTTACGTCGATGAGAGGCCGTGAAGTTTCGATGAGCTGCCGTGAGGACGAGACGCTGGCCCACGCCGCCGTGACCGCCCTGACCGGGCACCTGGCGCTGGCCCCCAAGCCCGGACTGCCCGACCCGCGTGACCTCGCCGCCCGCGCGACCGGCGAGGACCACTGCTCCCTTCGCTGGTCGGCCAAGGCTCTGGCCCCGGGCCTCGCGGCCATGGCGGCGGCCGCCCGCCGCACCGGCTCGGCGACACCGGAACTGAGGGCGGAGCTCGGCGCGATAGGGCGCTCCACCGAGCACTCGGTGGCCCTGGCGGGCGGCGGCCACCGCGGAGCCCTGTGGGTGCTCGGCCTGCTGGTCGCCGCGGCGGCCCTGGAACCC
>NZ_JAPWHT010000069.1:0-31796 GCF_027270795.1 Streptomyces sp. ActVer | reverse complement strand
GGTGCGCAGGGCGGCGGCGCGTTCGGCGGTTTCGGCGCGGCGGGCGGTGAGCCGGTCCGCGGCGGTGCGGGCGTGGACCCGCAGATAGGTGGAGTAGCTCGCGAGGAAGGCGCGGGTGGCGTCGTCGGCGGCGGCCAGGCCCTCCAGGGTGCGCTGCACGGACTCCATGTCGTCGAAGGAGCGGGCCGCCTCGGCGATCAGGTCGTCGTCGAGCGGGCGCAGGCCCGCGGTGAGGGTGTCGGAGAGCTTGGCCGGGTCGAGGTTCTTGGCGAGCTGCGGTCGGCGCAACGTGAGGATCAGGGTGAGCAGTTGCTCGTACCGTTCCCGGCCGAGGCCGAACAGGCGCTGGTCGACGGCGGCACGGTAGTCGGACGTGGAGGCGATCAGCTCGCGTCCCAGCTCGGCGGCGAGCTGCTTCCTCGTCATCGGCCGGTCGTCGTGGGTGAGAAGGGAGAAGTCCTCGCCCACGCGGCCCTCGGCGACGAAGTGCCACCGGGCGGGTGTGTCGCGGTGCCGCTGGGCGTGCAGCCCGATGCCGCAGGTGACGGCTTCCCCGGTCTCCCGGTGGGTGAACTCGATCCAGACGTAGCCGAGCGCGCTGTCCTGCCCGCGGAAGAGCAGGTTGGACTTCATCGTGCGGTCCTCGGCGGCGAACGGGTTGAGCCGCTTGGGGTCGATGCGCCCGTCGAGGACGAACGGGAACAGCACCTCCAGCGCCTTGGTCTTGCCGGACCCGTTGGGACCGCGCAGCACCAGCCAGCCGCCCGCGAAGGAGAACTCCTCGTCCCGGTAGTCCCACAGGTTGATGATCCCGGCACGGGTGGGGACGTAGCGGGCTGCCGGTGTGGCAGCGGGAGTGCTCACGGAGTGGGGTCCTTGGCGGTTTCGTCGTCGAACAGGGCGGTCTGGGCGGGGGGTTGGGGGGCCGTACGGGTCTTCACCCGGGCGGTGACCCCTCGGTAACGGGCAAGCAGAGGCAGCGCGAGGGCCCCGCCGTCGACCCGAACGATCAGCGACATGGCGGCCAGCAGGTCGAGCGCCTGGTCGAGCAGCCGGTCCGGGTCGCCGCGCAGATCGGCGGCGAAGCCCGCGCCGTACTCGCCGATGATCTCCTTGAGCCTGCCCCGGAGCCAGGAGTCCGTGACGAAGGGGTACCGGGTCTCGCCCGGCTCGTGATCCGCGTCGACGACCGTCTCGTACGCCGACTCCTCATCGGGCTCGGCGAGTTCGGTGAGTTCGGTGACCGTCCCACGCGACGGCAGCGCGCCGTCGATCCGCCGGGCGCGGGCCGCGAGGCGTTCGGCGGCCGTGGGCGCGGGCAGCAGTTCGAGGGCGTGCCGTCCGGAACGCTGCACGGCGGCGCTGATCCGGGCGGTGAGCAACAGCGCGGCCTGCGCGACGGTTCCGCCGCCGGGGAAGCGGAGGTCGGACAGCCTGCCGGAGGTGTCGACGAGCGCCACGCCCTCGGCCCGCCGCTCCACCGTCAGCCCGGTCAGCCGCTCCAGGTCCTCGGCGAGGGCGGGGGCCCGCAGCTGGCCCAGGAGTTCGCTGTCTGCGTCGGCGTAGTACGCGACCGGGTTCTCCAGCACGAGGCGGGGGGCCCGGCGGGCCTGGTCGCGGCGCTGGGCGGCGCGGCCCGCGGACAGGCCCAGCGCGCCGGAGGAGTCGAGGAGCGAGGTGACCGAGGTCAGGTGCTGGAGCACGCGGGTCGGGTGGTGGACGGCGAGGAGGATCTCGCGGTCGATGTCGTACAGGGCCTCGGCACGCTCGGGATCGCCTGCCCAGGCGGTGGCGGAACCGTCGGCGAGAGTGAGCGCGCCGCGTTCGGTGAGCCAGGTGACGGCGTCGACGAAGGCGTCCCGGTCGGGTTTGCGGGCGGTGTCGAGGCCGAGCCCGTCGATGCGTACGGCGTCGGCGGCGACCGCGTCGGCCAGTTCACCCAGCGCCACCTGCGCGCCGTGGCGGCCGAGGGCCGCGAGAGTGAGGACGAGGTAGGCGTAGCGGCGGCGGTCGAAGGGGCGGCCCGCTCGGGTGAGGGCCGGGCGGGTGGCGTCCAGACCGTCCTGGGCACGCTGGAGGCGGGCGGTGTCGGCGGTGGTGACGAGCCGGTGGCCGAGCACCTCCATCAGGTCGGTGCGCAGCTGATCGGCCCAGCGGCGCACGGTCGCCAGCGCCGCCCTGTCCGGGTACCCGGACGTGACCAGGGGGTGCCGCAGTACGAGCCGTACCGCCTTCTGGTAGTCGGCGAGTTCGAGCGGGGAGACGCCTTCGGCAACACGGCTCATACGGCGGCCTCGCTCATGCGGTGACCTCCAGGCGCAGCCCGTCGAGATGGAGACGCCCGCGCACCGTGTCGACGGTGGTGGAGCCCTCGGCGGGGGCAAGGGTGAGCCGTACTCCGTGGGCGGCGCCGGAGGCGGCGGTGACCAGGCGGCTGGCGGGGACCCGGGCGGCGAGCGTCACGTCCAGCAGGGCAAGCAGGGCGCGTGTCTCGGGCTCGTCGAGCGTCCGGCCGTACACGCCGTCCGACGCGAGGGAGTTCGCGGCACTGCGGCGCTCGGCCTGTTCCTTGAGCTGCTCGGCGCGCAGCAGCGCCCGCCGGTCCTCGTCGCGCTCGATGCGGCCGGGGCCGTGCAGGGCGGGGGTGCGGCCGGACTGGACGAGGGTGCGGGCGAGTTCGACCGGCTCGGCCTCCCACCAGGACGTACGGGACGGGATCCGCTCGGGGTCGGCGTACGGGACGGCGATGTGACGCGGCGCCCCGAGCCCGAAGACCGCCTGGAACAGGGCGTGCGCGTCCTCGTCGCTCTCGCAGGAGGTGAACCACTGGGCGAGATGGCGCAGTTGGCTCTCCCGGCTCACCCCGCCCCGGCGCGCCTCGGTGACCCGGCGCAGCAGGGCGAGGACGGAGCGGATCGCGGTGACGGTGGCGTCCTGCAGCCGCTCGGTCTCGCTGTGCTCACGCTCCGCGAACCAGTGGACGATGCCGTCCCACCGGTGCCGCCAGTCCGCCAGGCGCTCGGCGGGGCTGCGGAAGAGCCGCTCGTCGGCCTCGGCCGCGTACTCGATCATGCGGTCCACACCGGTGGCCGCGGCCTTCTCGACCGCCTCGGCGAGCAGCGGGGCGTAGCGCCCGAGTTCGGCGGTGAACTCCCGCATGTGCGCGAGGAGCGTGTCCTTGTGGGCGAGGAACACCTCGGGCCGGGTGTCGTTGGTGCGCGCCAGGTCGCCCAGCATGAGGTAGAAACGGGCGGCACGCTGCGCCATCTCGTTCAGCACCGAGTCGAGACGGCCGAGCTTGCGGTACACCTCCTCGCCGTCGCCGGCCGTGTTGGCCTCGGCCAGCGCGCGCAGGTCGCCGAGGATGTCGGGGAAGACGAGGCGGGAGAGCTGGGCGTCCTCCAGGCTCGCGCCGAGCACGTCCTCCACGGCCCGGTACGCCCGGTACCCGGCCTGGGTGAACTGGTACACGTAGTGCCGGTTGCGGTACTCGGCGAGGTTCGCGGCGCGCGTCCCGTCGTACGACCGGTCCAGGACCTGCCACTCCGCGAGCGCGTCGAGCAACGGCTGAACGCTGGCTGTACCGCCGACGGCGCCCGCGGCGGGATGGTCGGCGGCGAGCCGCTCCAGCAGCCCCACCACGTCCGAGTTGTGCAGCAGTACCTGGTAGTTGGCGCGTCCGCGGTCGAAGGCCCGCAGCAGCCACAGGTACTCGTGACGCTTCTCGGCGGCGGCGAAGTGGAACAGCCGCAGCCGGTCGTCGAGGGAGAACGCGTCGATACCGAAGACGGTCTCGTCCACGGGGGTCGGGACACCGGGGCCCGACCCCGGGGCGTCGGGCTCGTCACTCACGGGTTTGGCGGCTTCCTTGCTGCGGCTGGTCGCGTGCTCGTCCCGGCGGGACAGCCGGTGCTCCGCACCAGTCTGCCGCACTCGTAGCCGTGCGGGTAACCCGCTCTCGGGCTCACACACCCTGTGCTATTTTGCGCCCCTCTCCCGTCCCGCGGTGGACAGGGCTTCCCCTCGACGTCTACTGGACGTGCGAAAGGGCGCGGTCGATCTATGTGACCGCCACTTTCGTCGCGCCTCCGTGCTGGGTGACCCGAGGACGACACTGGATCTTCACGGCACCCCGAGTGAAAGCGTCATCCGTGGCTTTGCTCGACCAGACGAATGCCTCACCTGGCTTCAGCCCCGCCATCTTCTCCGGTGTGAGGCCGGACAGCGCCGCATTTGCTTTCTGCAGGTGCTTGAGCCACGCCGGCGACGTGAATTTGTGCAGCACCATGTGGTTGGACAACTCGATCAGAGAGATGGGCACGGAGGGTGGATCCTGGCTGGCCACCAAGATGGACATCCCCTTGTGGCGCATTTCCCGGACGCTCGCCACAAGGCCGTCCACGAGATCCGGACTGTGAATGTATTTATGGGCTTCGTCGAAGACGACCAGCTTGTTGAAGGGCTCGCCATCCTGCCTGGCGTCGGCGAAGAGCTGCATCAGGACGACGAACAGGCCGAGCGCCTCATCCTTGTCGATGTACTCGTCACGCAGGTCCACAATGATCAGCCGACCTGGCCGGACCAGGTCTTTGAGACGGACACTGTCGTCGATGTAGTCGGCGGCCAGGTCCAGTCGCTGGAATGCCAGCTGCTTGAGCGAATCGGACAGCGACGACTCGTCCACACCCTGGCGGATAGCCTCCAGGGTGAGGTCGTTGCGGTGAGCCTTCATGATCCGCCCGAGCTGACGGATGTAGATGGCCTGGTTGCCGATGGCCCCCATCAGGAACCGCCAGTGCGCTGCCTGAAGCTCCGAAGATCCGAACGCGAGAGGGCGTACCTCCAGGTCCGGATACTCCGCCTTCCGTTCCTCCACTTTGTCGGCGGGGGCCAGCAGTAGGACGTCGGACAGCGCGGCAGGCTCCGCGCCGTAGCGGGCGCGGAGTGCGGCAACCTGTTCCGCCTCGCTGTTGGCCCTGGTCATGCTGGTGAACTCCGGCGCGTAGTCCTGGGTGTCGCTGTAGTGGAAGACGATGCTGGCCAGCGGATGGGAGAGCTGGTTGACGCCCGGCGCGGGAAGGCTGGCCATCTCCAGGATTGAGCCGAGGGTGTAGCTCTTGCCTCCTCCCTGGACACCGAACAGGCTGATGGTGTGGGTCTCGTTGAGGTCCAGGGCCACCTTTCGTCCCGCGGTCATACCGAGCAGGCCGTACTGCTGCGTCTGGTGAGACGCGCCGAGGAACACGTCCGCGTTCACGGGGCCGTCCCCGGCGTCCGCCGTCTGCTCAGCGGCACGCGGCTCGACCCACGCGTGCTCGTCCCGCGGCGGATGTACCGACGCGGACGCCGGGGGCGCGTCCGCTGCCGTGTCAAGCCGGGCAGGCTCCTCCGGAGGCCGCTGGGGAAGCTCGTCAACGACTGCGCGTCGGGCGTCCTCCGGAGCCGGCGGCGACTGCGGCTCCGGCTCCGGCTCCGGCTCCGGCTCCGGGGTGTAGTCGACCACGGCCTGCAGGGGAGCAGGCTCGTCGGGTACTTCACGGGTCCGCTCCTGGGGACGCAGACTCCGCGCGGCCTGACCGTGCTCGATACCGAGATCGGCGATCGAGAGCTGCTTCGGCGAGCTGTGCACCCGGCCGCCGAGGTATTCGGTCTCGATGGCCTCAAGCAGCCGCTTGACCCCGTCCTTCCCGACCCGGTGGAAAGTGACGCCGCCGTCGGTCTCGACGTCAGTACCGGCCTGGCCCAGATCGAAGATCAGCCCTGTCCTGGCGAACTCCAGCGAGTAGCCGTGATCGAGGTGGTCCAGCAGCCAGTGCGCTTCGGCATACCCCTTGTCGTCGAAGAGTCCGTACCGGTTCGCGCGGGCGAGGTAGTAGCCCAGCAGAGAGCGCAGGGTGAGGTTCTGCAATGGGCGGTCGGTGCGCTCGACTGCGGGGTCGAACTGCGCGGCCAGGACTCGCCGGCTTCCGTCGACCTGCTGACTGATCTGCTTCTTCTTCGTCTCGTACGCCCCGAGACCACCCGCCCCGGTGAAGCATTTCACCTCGACCAGCCTGCACACCACGGTCCTGCGCGCCGCGTCGAGGTCGAACAGCGCCAGGTCGGTCCGGTGCAGCCGGACCATCGCGTCGCCGGCCGTGGCACGACGACGGTCTTCGCCGTACAGATCGGTGTGCGCGTCGAGCGGGATCAGGATCTGGTTCTCCAGAGCGCCCTGGTATCCGAGGTACAGGCGCGCCAGGGCCAGGCCGAGGACTTCGCTGTGGCTGCTCTCACCGAGAGCGGCGAGTTTGAAGGCGAAACTGCCGGACAACTCCCGCAACTGGTCGAAGAAGGTCGCCACATGGCGCTCCTCGATGTCCAGATTCCGGTCCGCCAGGACCGGGCCGATCAGGGCGCGCAGCTCGTCGACCGAGCGGGAGGAGACCACGATGTGGTGTCCCATACCGGTCTGGGACGTGGCCGAGTAGTCGATGACGTATTCGGGCCGGTCGGCACGGCCGTGGTCGAAGTACTCGACGCCGAGGGTCCGGTCCACGGTGACGACCCAGTCACTGGCGTGGTGAACGTCGTGCAGCAGTGCCCGGTCATCGGGCGACAGCCGCAGGGTGATCTGCGGCAGATACCCGGGGCGCGGCTCGCCGGACGTGGCGGCGACAACGGCGGCCGAGAGCGCCTGAGGCAGTGCGGCCAGCAGATCACCGGTCTCCTCGGCCCCCTCCAGCGGGTCGGTCGCGCCGTGACGCGGCTGACGGCTCCACGCCACGTACTCCTCTTCCTCGGCGTAGGCGCTGGAGAGTTCCTGGACGAGGCCATGGGCGGCGACACGGCCCGTGGTGGTGACACCCGGCGCGATGTCGTACTGCTCCCCTCCGAACGGATCGAACAGGATGCTGAGGTGAGCCGGGAACTCCCCGGCGCGCCGGCGAAGGTCTGCCGCGTGACGTACGACGACGGCGAGTTTTGGCCGGAGCGGGTCGCCCGGCGTGGCAAATGCCTCGGCGGCTACGGACCGGGGCCCTGACCCGGGCGAGAACAGGTCGGTCAGTGCTTCACCGACCCAGGGTTCGGTCGGGGTGTCCGAGAACAGCCTGATGGTGAAACGCAGGTGGGCCAGGTGCTTGCGGCTCTGCAGCTCGGTCAGCATCGCGGCGAGCAGGTCCCCGCGGCCGGCTCCCAGGGCGTTGATGACGAGGCTGTCGACGTACGGATGGAGTCGGACATAGCGTTCGATCCGGTCGGCGAGGTCACCACCGGTGACCATGCCGGAGGCCGCCGCGTCGTCAGCGGCGCCGACCGACGCGGCAAGCAGGGACACCGTCCCCCGGGGATCGGCGGTCTCGCTCGGCAGGCAAACCTGCCAGTAGTCGGTGAGCTGTCCGCCCGCGAAGGTCAGTTCGCCGGTGGCCAGGGGCACGACCAGGGGGAAGCCCAGCGGCACCAGCGACGTGCTCAGGCTGTGCAAGCGCTCCAGGACGGTGGCCCGGTCCTCATCGGCGAGTCGGTCGAGCCAGTGGTCGGCCAGGGCTGCCTGTCCGCTCCACCAGAGCATCCGCAGCGGATGGGTCGGGGCGACGAGGACGACCCGGCGCCGGCCGCCCCGTACATCGGTCAGGTCCACCTGGAGCGTGTCGGTGCGCAGCAGCAGGGCCAGTTCTGCGCGGTCGCGGTCGGCACCGCCCGAGTGCGCGTTCTCCAGGGAGCGGACGCACCGGTTCACCGCCCTGAGGTATGCCTCGGCGTACGCCTCGGTTTCCTTGCGCACGGTCCGCGGGTCGGTCGCCTCGACCACCAGGGGCGCCGTGTCCTCGGTGTCGTCCCGCACGACGGCGAACAGCACCGCCCGGGCCTGGAGGTAGTTGTCGAAATCGCTGTCGGGCTCGGCCGTGACAGCGGGCGTCTCGTCGTCACCCAGTAGTGCGACTCCGGTGGCGTCGACCGTGAGGCGAGGCCCTTCGAGAGCGTACGGCCTGGCCAGCATGCGTTCTTCGGCCTCGGCCAGCGGAATGGGCAGGTCGATGGTGATGGACCCGGCCGCGCCGAACGACGCTTTCAGGGGCCAGGTCTTCGCGGTCTTGGCACCCCAGCCGATGTCGCGGCAGGTGACCCGTGAGGGGTCGCGGCCCTCGGCCCGGGCGGTGAAGCGCAGCTTGTTGAGTGCCTGAGCCAGGCCGGGCGCGTGCTGGGACCGACGGACCGGCGGGTCGTCGAACTCGCCCTCGGGGACGACGTAGAAGCGGTCGCTCTCGTGCGGCCGTTGCGTGCCCTCCGCGCCCACGACCGGCATGGGGTCGCCGTTGGTGTCCAACGGGGTGACCCTGACGAAGTGCCAGCCTTCCTCCCAGTCGGCCTTGCGCCCCTTCTTCAGTTTCACACTCGATTTGTAGAGCGTCTTGGCGGTCCTGGTCACGGACACGGTCGCGGTGAAGCCGGTGGGACTGGCGGTGGTGGTCCCGTTGTCGCCGTCGGTCTCGGACTCGGCATAGATCTGTACGGCGAATCGGTCGAGCCCGGGGATGTGACGAGCGTCCGGCTCGACGGTAAAGGCCACGGGCAGCGAGCTGAGCCCGCCGGGCAGCAGATACTGCGCCCCGAAGAGCCGTTCCAGGGCAGGGTGGTTACGCAGATCGTCCTGGTTCTGGCCGGCCTTGGGCAGCACGGAGAGGTCCTGGACCTCGATGCCCACCGTTTCGTCGCCGGGCGCGTTCTCCTGCGGCCACAGGTGGAAGGCGAGCGGCCAGTTCTCCTCGTCTACGGCGATGGCCCTGCACCAGCGCGACGGCTCGTCCAGGCCCGCGTCCGCGGCGAACTCGACCAGGCGGCGCACGAACGCCTGGTGCGCCCGGGAGTTCTGGGGCAGGCCGAGAGCGAGGATCCGCTGACGGTCGGTGGCCGCTGATTCCGTGAGCCGTGCCACGCTGCGGCGGTTGCGGTCCGCCTTACGGGCGACCAGCGTCATGTCGTTGAACAGTTCGAAGTCGGGGATCAGTCCGAGCAGGAAGACCGCCGCTCCCGCCGCCTGGAGGTCGAAGTCGTTCTCCCGCAGTGTCAGCAGGTAGCGGACGACCGCCTGACCGTTCGCGGCGGGCCAGTCCTCGGCACGGAGCCGCTCCAGGAGTTCGGTGACGGCCGGGCGCAACGCGTCGGGTACCTCGCGCAGGAGGGATGCCTTCAACTGCGTGTGGACGTCGCTCAGGGACAGCTGCTGGAAGGTGGCGACGCCGAAGGAGTCCTCCGCGCTGGCACGCATCCCGGGTGGTACGAAGACCAGCAGCGGCGGCCGCAGTGCGCCCTCCTCGTCGGGATTGCGCAGCTCCACGAGTTTGGTGCTGGTCACCGCGACGTCCGCGGGCAGGTGCGTCTCCGCGTTGCCCAGGACGAACACCTGGGAGTGGGGAACGGTCGTGCGCAGTCCACGCACCAGCCGTGCGGCGAGTTCGGCGCCGAGGTCACCGAGCCGCATGCAGTGCCCGGCCTCCCGGCCGCGCAGTACGGCGGCGAGCCTCGGCAGCAGAGCGTGCTCCAGGGCGTCGCGCCACTGGGCCTCGCTGATCTCGTTCAGTCCGCGTGCCATGCCGTTACCTTCCGCCCGCCGTCACTGTGCCGTCCTCGGAGATCACGAATCTGGGCGTGATCACCTGGGTGAGGTAGGCGTCGGACAGGTCGTTGTAGAAGCCGATCTCCCGCATCCGGGTGGTGAACGCCTCGGCGTTGGACCGCAGCGCCGTCTGCTCCTCGAAGCCCGGGGACGCGAAGCCGTCGGCCACGGGCAGCTGGTTCACGTACAAGCCGTAGCGAGTCCGCAGGATGTCCATGAACTCGTCCAGCCGAAGGGACACCGTGTGATACATGAAACGGGACCTGGTGCCACGCGGGTTGGGCCTCAGCAGTGCGATCTGCACGAGCACTTCCAGCAGGGCGCTGTCCAGGACGAAGCGGCGGCGGCCCCGGTAGGGCTGGGCGATGACCGCACCTTGCCGGTTCTTGAGCAGCAGCGAGTCGATGGTGTCGATGATGTAGTCGTTGTGGTATTTGCCCCGGTAGGCCATCAGCAGTTCGATGTACTGCTCGAAGAAGCCGAGTCCCATCGCGGCGTCGAGCAACGGCCGTACCTCTTCGGGCTGTTCGTCGACGGGTGTCTCGTCGAGGAGCGCGTCCATCCTGGCGGCGAAGAACTGCTCACGCCGCTCCTTGTAGTCCTTGCCCCCGTACCGCAGCACCTCGGCAACGGTGAAGTAGCCGCCCGCCGGCTTGGCGATCTCGCCACGACCGGCCATGTGCTCGGCGAACTCACCGAGTTTGCGCACCACGTACCCGGCGCGGACGAAGCCGGGGATGCGCCGCAGCCACACCTCCGCGCTCCGCTCGGCGAGGGCGGCGGCCGGTGAGCCGGGCACCCCGGCCGCGTCCGCGAACAGTCCGACCTGGAAAGGGCAGGTTCCGAAGGCATCACGCCCTTGATCAGGACCGGCGGGGCAGTTCTCCGGCCCGCAGCCGGGCTCGGGGCCGGACCGTTCCACGAAGGACGGCAGCAGCTTCATCGTCTTCATCTGCCCCAGGGCCAGGTGGAAGGCGAAGAGGATCTTCAGATACTCGACCATCACGATGCGCGGCAGCAGATCACGCAGGGACAGCAGCCGCAGCACGTCGTCGGCGAGCAGGTCGGACTGTCCCACGCACAGCGGCGGGGCGGAGTACCAGCCCTTCACGGTCTGCGGGGTGTCCGGCTTCACCTGACTGTTGAGGTGAAGTACGGCCTGGGTCTCGACATCGAGGCTGCCGCCGGGCAGCGCCGTCCCGAGCGCGGGGTCCAGACCGTTGAAGAAGAAGCCCCGGATCCCGTCCAGGGCGAGGCCGCCCCGGCCGCCACGGGCGTGCCTCAGCATCTCGTACAGCTGCGCGTCGGCCCCGTAGGCCCGGGAATGGTAGTAATTACGGAATTTGTACGTCAGGCCGTGCAGCGGGCGCAGTCCCGCGACCGCCTGGCTGGGTTTGCCCCGGTTGACCATGTCCAGGAGCTGTGTCTCGATCCAGCGGCGGGCCATTTCCGGGGAGTCGCCGAAACCCTGGAACCGGTCGGCGTACTTCTCGTCCAGGAACTCCTGGACGAACTTGTCGCTCGTGAGGGCGAACCGCCCGGTGAGCTTGCCGGGCTGGCCGTTGTGGTTGACGCGCATCAGGAACCCGGTGAGCACCCGGTCCATCTCGACCCGCTTGAACTCCAGGTACGACACGCCCAGGTGCCGGAATTCACTGTCCCGCTTCCGCAGTGCCATCAGTCTCTCCCCGTCCCCGTCCCCGTCCCCGTGCCGTGCCCGGACTCCACCGGCGCGAGCCGCAGCGCCCCGTCCGCCAGGCGGCTGATCCGGTGCGGCACACTGCCGGGCGCCGTCAGCAGCACCTCCTGGTACGGGGTGGCCGACAGCGCGTTCTTGAACACCGTGAGCGCCAGATTCTGTCCCTGCCGGTCCTCGACGCCCGGCTGGTAACCGGTGTGGAGCCTGATCAGCAGCTCGTACAGGTCGAGCCTGACCACGAGTTCGGCGCTGTGCCGCCGCGCCCCGTCGGGGTCCTCGTAGCGCACGATCAGTTCACGGGAACTGGTCTCCACATACGGCGAGGCCGCCGGAACCCCGATCGTTAGCGTGAACCGGTCGGCGGGGAACAGCCGGTAGCTGCGGACGCTCCCGCCGGGGACCGCTCTGACCTGGAGCGCGAGCGCGGGCCGGCCGTCCAGGGCCGCGCCGGGCAGCCCCTCGCCCCGGTTGACGGCCTCGATGATCCGCTCCAGCTCGGCGGGGCCCGGCTCGCCGCCGGTGAGCAGGTCCAGGAACCGGCCGCCCGCGTGATAGCTGAGCATGCTCTTCCAGCGACCGTCGTCGAGACTTTCGAAGTAGAAGCGCCGCCGGGCGGCCGCGAGGTAGGCCCGGTGCGCGGCGGCCGCCCGTACGTCGGCCGACGGGGTGCGCGGCAGCGCGGCGAAGCGGTCTCTCAGCAGCTCGGCGTCGTGGTCGCCGCGCTGGTCGACGGCGACCAGGCTGTGGCCGCCTTCCGGCCCCACATAGTCCAGTTTGCGGTCCAGTTGCGGGTCCGGGACCGTGGCGATGTCCAGCTCGCGCAACTGGCCGAGCAGCCGGTCCGGTTCACCCCCGCCGTCCGTGTGCAGGCCCGCCCAGCTGGTGAAGTAGAAGCCGTCCAGGCGTTCCTGGACGCTGTCCGGCCGCTCGTAGAGCTCGTGGATCTGTGCGCAGTCCCGGCCAGAGGTGAGCGTGTAGGCGAGAGCGGACCGCAGGTCGCGCAGGGTGATGTGCAGCCGCCCGCGCAGATGGGTCATGCGGTACAGCGACGCCAGTCGCTCGGTGACCTGGGGTCCGGCTGCCGGGTGGGCAAAGGTCTGCGCGTTGTGCCGGGCGTAGCAGCGGGGCGCGAGATCGCAGGAGGAACAGGCGGCCCAGTGCTTGGCGTCCGTCATCACGCCGATCATGTGGTGCAGGATCGACTCTCCGGCGCCCCCGGGATCGGCGACCACGTCCCGGGCGTTGAGGTTGACCACCGCGACGCCGTGGGCGGCCGCTCCGGATCCCAGTCCCGCGCGGATGGTCCCGGCCAGCAACGGATAGGTGTCGTCGTGCTCGGTGACGAAGTCGACGAGGCGCCCTTCGTTGATGGCGATCAGGCGGGTCTCTCCATCCGGCCAGGCGTCCGGGTCCGCGCCCTTGTAGGGGGCGAGGAAGGCGTCGAGCACGGCGTCGTTGTCCTGCTCGCCCTCGTCCTGGCTGCCGTCGTGGTTGGTACGGAAGGTCCGGCCCTGGAAGACGAAGTCGTCGCCGTTGACCCGTTTCTCCCCTCGGGTCGCTCCTCGCTTGACCGCCTCGACGACGAGCTGTTCCAGGAACGCCGTCTTGCCGTCCCCCGCGTTGCCGGTGATGACGACCAGCCGGTGTTCCCCGGCCAGGACAGCGGCGCGCAACCGGGTGTCGAGGGCCGTGGCCACATAGAGCGGGAATTCCGCCGGGTCGAGCCCGCGCGTTCCCGCGTTGGTGCGGGTGCTCTGGCTGTACAGCGTCTGGAGGTGGCTGACGAAGGAGTTGGTGTTGGCTGTCTGTGGCACAAGGGACACGGCTGGCAGGGCATACGCGAGGCCACTGTGTGGGTCGGCCGGTGCGATCCTCACCTCGCCCATGGCTCGTACGGCGGTGAGGAACGCCTCGGCGTCAGCGAAACGGTCGGCCCTGCGTGGTGCGATCGACCGCAGTAGCACGTCGGCGAACGCCTGGCTCAGATCACCGAGGCCGGCGATCTTCCGGGGGTCGAGGCCGCGCTCGTCGCGGGGCGGCTGCCGTTTGCCGGGCCAGGGGTAGTCCCCGGTCAGTGCCATGTAGGCGGAGATTCCCAGGGCGTACAGATCGAGGTCGGCGAGTTCCGCGCGGGTGGGGCGCTGCCGGTGGACGGCGTCCGGGGCGTAGTAGCGCGGTGAGCCGAGGGTGGGGGTGAGGGTGGAATCCACCGAGACCGCGGCGTTGAAGTCCAGCAGCCTGGTGCCCTCGGGCGTCCACAGCAGGTTGCTGGGCTTGATGTCGCAGTGGTAGACGCCGTGCTCGTGGAGGTGTCCGAGCCCGCTGAGGCAGTCCTCCAGCAACCGTTTCACATCGGCGGCGCCGAGCCGGCGCTCCCGGCCGGACACGGCCTGGAGGTCATGCCCTTCGGCGAACTCCAGGCGCAGATAGGGAAATCCGCCCTTGGGCAGCCAGTCGGCGTCGATGACCTTGACCAGGTTCGGGTGCGGTGGCAGCTGGCGCAGGATGCGGTACTCGAGTTTCAGCCGGGTCTCGACCGACTCCCGGTCCTTGGTGATGATCTTCAGGACCTCGTCGGTGTCGTCCAGGGTGTTGAACACCTGGTAGACCACACCGAAGCTGCCCCGGCCGAGCTCCTTGCGGACATGGAACTTCTCGGTGAGCCGGAAGCCCGCCGGCAGGTCGTAGAAGCTGGTCGGGCTGTTCCAGTCGAAGGGTTCGTCGGGCTCCCCGGGAGGCGCCTGAGGCCCCGTCCCCCGGCCGCGTCCGGCCCCGCCCGAGCCCGCCCGAAGCAACTGCTCCAGCTCGGCGACGGCCGTCCGCGCGTCGGGCCGCCGCGCCGGGTCGGCGTCGAGCAGGCGTCGGATCAGGTCCCGGATCCCGGAGTCGACCCCGTCCGTTTCACCGAAGCTGTCGACAATCCGGTTTCCGCCGGTCACCGCGGGCAGTTCACCGGTGTAGAGCTCGTGGAAGAGGACTCCGGCGGCATAGACGTCCGACGCCGTCCCGAATCCCTGCGGCCCCTGCAGGCATTCCGGCGCCAGGTAGGCGGCGTCATGGCGCGCGTACGCGTCCATCACCACCGTGCCCGCCCGGCGCTGCCCGGTGTGGGCGTAGTCGAAGCCGGTGATCATGGCGGTGCCGTTGCGGTCCACCAGCACCGTGTCCGGGGTGAGATTGCGGTGCACCACCCGGTAGCTGTGCGCCGTCGCGAGCCCCGACAGCACCCCGGACACCACCCGGCGCTTGGCGTCCGCGCCGAGCACGGCGCGGCCGACGGCGGCCCCGCCCGCGCCCATCCGCACGCGCAGCGCCTCCGCGTGCACGTCCTTGAGGACCACCGCGTACCCGCTCTCGTCCTCCAGCTGGACGACGTCGACGCACGGCACGATGTTGCGGCTGGGCGGCAGTTTGTTGAGCGCCTGCAGCGGATTGCCGATCTTCTCCCGGGCCCGGGTGTGCTCCTCCTCCGGCAGCAGCGGGTCCACGGTGTGCACCTGGACCAGGTACGTCCCCGTGTTCGGCTGGTCGGACCGCACGGCCCGGTACACCGACACCCGGTCCGCGTCGTCCGCCGCCTCGCCGCCCGTCTCGGCCAGTGTCTCCTTGGCCTCGTAGATCCCGAACCGCCGCGGCCCGGACGGGGGTCGGTACACCGCGCCCAGGGCCCGCGCGATGTCCTCGTGCAGGGGGGTGATGGGCAGTACGGGCCGGCCGTTGGACGGCTGATGCCCCTGGAGGAAGGGCACCAGGTCCTTCAGCAGGACGGTGCTCTTCTCGTCCTTGCCGTCCGCGTCGACCAACTGCGAGTCGTCGTACGGGAGGATCACCAGCTCCTCGCACCACACCGAGCCCATCTGTTGTGAAGCGCGCGACTGGCGGAGCAGGCTCGCCACCGTCTTGGCGTGCTCGCGCACCTTGCGCACCGGACTCGGGTACGGCTGGCGTCCCTCCGGGAACCACCGCGGCCCGTGCACCTCGATGCGGCCGTGGGTGCCCTTGGTGTCGGCGATGTAGCAGGCCCGGTCGGTGAGGATCGCGAGATCGATCTCGAAGGTCTGCCGATGCCGGACGATCTCGAAGTTGTGGATCACGGTCCAGTCGGCCGGAGCCTTGTCCCGCAGGTGCCGCAGCACCATGCTCTCGGCGTCGTTGACGGGTTCGCCGACCCTGATGATCCTTGCCATGCGCCGCCCCCGGCCCCCGTCCCTGCTGGTCAAGCGGGTGCGGGTGTGATGTGCACCGCACCGCCATGTGCGCGAGTCACTTTAGTCCCAGGCCATCGGCAAATTCAGGCGCTCCCGACTCGATAGGGTGATTGTCGGCCAGGCCGACAGCGGTACGACGTCGGATCACACAGCGGTGGTCGCCCTGTGCTGGGGCATCGCCCGCTTTCCGGGCCGCCCGTGGTCGAGGTCGGCGATCCGCTTCAGCACGCGCACATCCCCGCATGGTGCGGCCAAGGTTGCGGCTAGATACAAACGCACCTTACGCTCTCTGCGCAGCCGACAGAGGAGCCCGCCATGCCGACGCCACCTCGCAGCCCGCAGAAGCCCTACATCAGCCCTCACACATGGGCACAGTTCATCGAGACCGTGGAGCCCCTCGAACTGACCGGTCCCCGCGCCCTTGAGCTGGCCCTCGACTCCTACGCCCGCGGCCTCATCCCGCTGGCGGTCATCGACGACATCGACCCCCGCACCGACCGCAAGCAGGTCAACATGCGCATCAGCGGGGCGGTATGGCAGCGGGCCGAAAGCAAGCGGCAGGACGACGGCCGTTACGCCAACATGGCCACCCTCGTCAGCAAGATCATCGGCGCCGTTGTCGAAGGGCGCCTGTCCATCACCATGTCCGTCATCCCCAACCCGGCGGACCCCAGGACCGCTGCCCCCCAAACAGAAGCCGAGTCCGGAATCCGCTCCGCCGCCTGACCGCCGCCACGAAAGGAGCCGCCGCTCATGACCACCGCCCACGAATACGGCCCCACACCCGTACCCCAGCCCCCGGCCCGCCCCGAAGAACTGCGCGCCGCCCTCGCGCAGCTCAACCCCGGCCGCATCGCCGAGTTCGACTCAGACCGCGCGAAGGCCACCGACCGCGCCCGATCGGGGGTTTCCGCCGCGCCCCTGCGCACCTTCGCGGAGGCGTGGGCGATCGAGGTAGCCATCGAACGACACCCCGCCACCGCCGCCCACCTCCGCGAACTCGAAGGCCACGCCGCCACAACCGCCGACATCACGACGGCCCGCAGCATCGCCGCCGAGATCAGCCGAATCCGCGGCGCCGCCGCCACCGAGGCCGGAATTCGCGCCGTCGCCGAGGGCGCGGCCCAGTGATCGACTCGAACGACCCGAACCGCTGGTTCTGGGACTACGCCTTCCAAGCGGAGAACCAGGAGTCGTACCCCAAGATCGTTCGCGATGAGGTCATGACCCTCGCCGACGAGATCACCGAAATCGCCAACCTCGGCATCGATCCCAACGAACTCGGCGAGAAGACCGGAGGAAGCGCCCGCCGCCACACTTTGCCCTGCGGCGGCTGGTTCGAGATCCAGGCGCTCCCGAACGTCCGCCCAAGGGTCCTGTTCGTAGTGCTGATCGTGCCGCCCCCACACCTGCTCTGACCCGAACGCCCTACACCTGCCGCGACTCGTCGTCCACGCCGTCGGGGGTGACGGTGATGCTCGCGGCGGCCGGCGGATACGGCCGTGGCGCCTACGCGTACACGAGGGTCAGGCCCGGCATGTCCTCACGTGGTTCGAGCCGGGTCCGATAGACGACCGTGCCGCCGTCACCCTGCACCGTGCCGCGCTGGATTCCCAGCTTGGGATTCTCCTCCAACTCTCCTCGCAGTTCTTCGGCGGCCTGCTGGGCAACGGGACCGAGGGCCTGAAGGCGTTTTGCCGCCGAGGCCGTGATGACGACAACAGCCCGGTTCACTCCTGGTTGCCCTCCTTGATCTCGGTGACGAGGTCGATCCCCTCTTGGAGCGCGTCTTCGAACTCAGGATCGCAGAAGGCACGGATCTGCCGCATACGTCTTGATGACCTCGGCGACCTGATGGAGGTCGGTGGCCGTGGACGGTCAAGGGCGCGAGCAAGGTCACTCTTCCAGCACTGACACCGGACAAGGTATTCATTGGTATTCTCCCTCTATGGCTGACACCACGATCAAGATCGACGAAGGCATAAGAGACCGCCTTCGCACGCTGGCCGAAGAGCGCGGACTCAGTACTCGCGCGTACGTGGAACGCGTTGTCGCCGCGACTCCCACCGAAGGCGAACGGGCCGAGCGGACGGCACGAGCGATCGCGTACGTCCGCGCGAACCTGCGGCCGGATCTGACCGATGAGGACGTGCGCGAGGCTCAGGCCTGGCGGGCGGAGATCGCCGCGGGTCGCCTGGGAGAGCGCCGGTGATCATCCTGGATCACACGGCGGTGGTCGCCCTGTGCAGAGGGCATCGCCTGCTGTCCGGACTGGCCGTGGTCGAGGTCGACGATCCGCTTCAACGCGCGCACGTCCCCGCGTTGTGCCTGTTCGCGGCAAGCATGGAGCTTCCTGGTGCGGCGGCGCACACAGGGGCGCTTCCCGGCCTGGAGTTCCTGCCCCTCGACTTCGCGGCTACGGCCGCAGTGGAACAGGCGACTGTCGCGGGCGTCGACTGGCGGCACGCGCACGCGCTCTACGCTTCGGCGGCCGGCCAGGGCGAGGGTCAGGTACTGACCGCGACCCCGGAGGCGTACGACGGCACGGGCGTATGGGCGGTGGACATCGGCAAGCACTGAGACCGGCCGCCACGGTACGCCTCACTTGTTGGGAGGCTCGTGCCGGAACACGTCCCACAAAAATGCCCTACCTCTGCCGCGACTCGTCGTTCACGTCGTCGGGGGTGACTGTGATGATCGCGGCGGCCGGCGGATACGGCCTTGGCGCGTACGCGTACACGACGGTTAAGCCCGGCATGTCCTCACGTGGTTCGAGCCGGGTCCGATAGACGACCGTGCCGCCGTCACCCTGCACCGTGCCGCGCCGGATTCCCAGCTTGGGATTGTCCTCCAGCTCTCGTCGCAGTTCTTCGACGGCTTGCTGGGCGACCGGACCGAGCGTCTGAAGGCGCTTCGCCGCCGAGGCCGTGACCACGACGACAGCCCGGCTCACCTCTGGTTGCCCTTCTTGATCTGGGCGATGAGGTCGATCCCCTCTTGCAACGCGTCTTCGAACTCGGGATCGCTGAAGGCACGGATACTGCCGGCATACGCCTTGATGACCTCCGCGACCTGATGGAGGTCGGCGGCCGTGGACGTGTCCAGGGCGTGAGCAAGGTCGGCTTCGAAGCTCTCGGCGTCCTGCGGGAAGCCCCGCCCGTCCCGCAGCGCGGACCTGATGTCGGCCACGGTCCTCAGCGGAGGCAGCGATGCGTGCGATGTCTCGGCGTGCTGCGCACTCATTGAGTCCTCCTCGTGCCGGGCGTGCACTTATGACCATAGTCGCGTTCAAGAACCGTTGGCCGCGCTCATGCCTCCTCTGCGGGCATTGAGCCGGCATCGGCCCTCACGACAGCGGTACGACCTCTCCCGGGTCGGTGGTCCACTCACGGCCGCCGCCCACCGGACGGATGAACGCGAGCAGGCGGGGCGGCCGGGCGACGGAACCCGGGACCGGCCGGCTGTCCGGGGGTTCATACGGGAACACGTCCCGCAGGGTGCCCTGGCGACCTGTCGCCGTGTCCCGGACCAGGGCGCCCACGGGGATGCCGGGCAGTCCGGCGGCGGGGGTGTACGCGCTCGCGTTCACTTCCTCGTTCGCTTTCGGCGACGGGTCCAGTGGGTTCCGCTGGTCCGGTGGGTTCCGGCGGCTCACAGGATCTCGCCCCGGCTACGGGCGTTGGCGCGGGCCACGCGCGGGCCCAACGCCTCGCCCGCGCCGGCCGGTTCGACGTCCTCCGGCCGCGCCGCCCACTCCAGGCCGCCGCCCTTGGGACGGAGGTGCACCTGCCCGCCCGTACGTTCCATCACCACGCCGTAGCGATCCCTTCTGGTGTCGTACGCCAGGTCGCCGACGGCCGGTGGTGGCGGCGGTACGGCTCCGGCGGAGGGCGCGCCGGGGACGTAGGTGGGGCCGATGTCGCGTGAGCCGATCCAGAACCCGCCGTAGTCGGGGGCGGGTTGGGCGGGCGCCCGGTCCGGACCGGGGACGGGGCTGAGGGCAGGGCCTGTGGTGGGGGTGGGAGCGTCGGGCGTCTGGGCAGCGTCCATCAGGGATCTCCGAGAACGAGGGTGCGTGCGAGCGGCGGGAATCACCTTTCGTGTCCTCATCGTCGCTTTACGTCGCTACCCTCGACAGGGGTGATCCGTCCCCTCCGGGGACCTGGAACAGCGAGAACCACGGAACCGAGGAGGGCCGCACGGATGACCGTTGGCGCACGTGACATCGAACCCGCGCGCTCGGCAAGGGAGTTGTACGGAACCGAGCTGCGCCGACAGCGGCAGCTGGCCCGGATGTCCCTGGACCGCCTGTCGGACGTCGTCAACTACAGCAAGACGCATCTGCACGGTGTGGAGACGGGGGAACGGCTGCCGCTGCCGCCGATCTCCGAGAAGCTGGACGCGGCGTTCGGGACGGGGGAGTTGTTCCAGGGGTTGTGGGGGGTCGTCAAGCGGGAGCACACGCCCCGGCGGTTCGATCACTGCTTGGAGTTGGAGGCGAAGGCTGCGCGGATTCAGGAGTTCGGGTCCAGCATCGTTCCTGGGCTGCTTCAGACGGAGGCGTATATGCGGGCACTGTTCCGCGAGTGCAACCCTGGAGCTGGTGTAGAGGAGATCGACAGCCTCGTAGCAGCTCGCCTGAGCCGCCAGGAGGTTCTACGCGGAGACAACCCACCGGATTGCTGGTGGATCCTCAACGAGGCGGCCGTCCGGCAGGCAGTCGGCAGCCCAGCTGTGATGTACGAGCAACTCGAAGCGCTCCTGCCTCTGATGCAAACCGAGCGCACAACGATTCAGGTCGTCCCGTTCGAGGCAGGGGCATGCGCATTGATGAACGGCACACTCATCCTGCTCACGCTCCCTGACAACTCCACGACCGTCTATCAGGAAGGCGCTGGGAGCGGAGAAGTCTTCGACGATAGGGAGACCGTCATGCGGCAACTGCGAGACTACGATCGCATGAAAGCCTGCGCCCTGCCGCCGAAAGGGTCCGCAGCATTGATCGAAGCGGCGATGGAGAACTTCAAGCCATGCGAGCCACCCCAGACCTGAGCGCCGCCCTGTGGCGTAAGTCCAGCTACAGCGGCGGGCAACAAGGCGACGCCTGCGTCGAGGTAGCCGAGAGCATCCCAGCCCTCGTCCCCGTCCGCGACAGCAAGACCCCTCTCGCTCCTGTATTGGCCTTCACGCCGGACGTCTGGGGAGCCTTCATCACTGCGGTGAAGAACGGCGCGGCACCCACCGTGTGACACCTCTGCTCACGGCCCGGCCCCCAGTACCGCGAGTCGGGGTATCGGCGCGTTCGGGGGCCGTTCCTTCAGCTCACAGGGAACAAGATCCTCGTGTCTTCGAGCCGCCCAGTCCTCACTCAGCCGTGCTGTGCCCCGACACGACCTGCTCCAACAGCTCTAGAGCTTGGTCTTCCTTCTGGTCGGCCTCGTCGCGCTTCCGGTATGCGGTGCGGATCGTTTCCGCAATGCGTTCGCGGTCAGGTGCGGTGAGGAGAGGAACGGGGATCTGAGCGCGCAGGGCCTCGTGAATGTCCTGCTGCTTTCCTCCGGTGGACATGGAACGCAGAACGCGGAACATCGCCTCGGAGCGGAGGAAGGCGAAGAGGTAAGCACCCGAGATATCTGGAGTCCCTGTGACCACCCGGAGAAAATGCTGGGTGTAGACGTGCTCAAGCCAGGATCCGGTGACGAACAACGCGCGGCAGAACACCTCGTTCTCACCCAGCGTGCCTTGGGCAGCGACCATCACCGTCTCGTCCTTGGCGAAGATCCCCGGCGGAGCCTGGCTCGGGCTGATCCAACGCCCCTCTGGCCGAATCCAGAAGCCTTGCCGCTGGCCAATCAAACGAGCTGCGCCGTGACCAGATTCCGCATCAATTCGCTTGAAACGCACTCCGGATCCGAGCTTCCCTCCGGAACAGATCTCGCCGAGCGATAGATGATCCACACTGCGCAGCGCGTCGAGAACGCGTCTGGCCCTCGGCTGGTAATTGAGCGCCCGCAGAGTGGTCGAAGTGAGCTTCCGCTGCGCGAACCCCAGATCCCGAGGCTGCTCATGCCACCGCAGGTCGAGCAACTCCTCCAGCCCCGCCCTGGTGAACAGGTCCGTGGTCGCCGCCTCCAGCCCAGCCTGGAACTCCGCCCGCAGCCGCGCCGCCTCCTCCACGAGCTCGTGAATACTCTGCTCCACCTCCGGAGCGAAACGCGGCACGGGAAGGTCCGCGATGTGGTGCGGCTCGATGTGCTGGATGATCGCACCGTAGGCATGACTGGTGATGATGGGAACACCGAAGCGGCTGCGCAGAAAGGTGTTGAGGTAGCCGGGCGGCACACGGTCCGGGTTCGGCTGGATCTTCATCACGTGCTGGGAGGACCAGATACCTCG
This sequence comes from Streptomyces sp. ActVer, assembly GCF_027270795.1. Lineage (NCBI taxonomy): Bacteria > Bacillati > Actinomycetota > Actinomycetes > Kitasatosporales > Streptomycetaceae > Streptomyces > Streptomyces sp. ActVer. Next base: position 9,895 of record NZ_JAPWHT010000069.1, on the reverse strand, counting down.
CATATCGGTCCGCACGTACGACATGCGCCCGATGGTCCCCGAGCAGGAAATCAGCGTCATGCCCGGCTGCACATCGAGATAGGGAAACTTGTCGGCTACTTCATGGCTGAGCAACGGCAGGTGAGTGAGATCGGCCTCCATCATGTCGGTGCTGCCGAGGAACGGAACGCCGATCTCGGGATCGCTGACATACACGCGGCTGAACTTCGGACCGTTGAAAATCCCCCCGTTGTGCCCCTTGGTCAGTTCCGCCAAGGGGTTTTTGTCCACGGGAAGCCGCTTGAGCAACTGCTTCGCGGCGAACGCCCCCGACAGATAGGGCGCCGCGTCCAGCCGGAGCCCCTGTTCCGTGAGCCAGCCGATCCGTACCGGGTTTTCGTTGGACGCGATCTTCACTGCGTGTGCTCCGTCTGTTCCGTGTTGTCCACCGCGTAAGTCGATGTGTAAGCCGTCACGGCTCGTCCGCCCGTGGCCGGGAACCACTCGACCAGCGTGGCCATCAGCAACCGGAACGACTCGTCCGTGCACCCCCGCACCGACGGCAGGGCCAGGGCCAGCCGCTTGAAGATGCCGTTGAGCATGTCACGGCTGTACCCGTTCTCGTACAGGTACTCCACCGCCTTCTTCGGGTCGAGCGGTTTGTCGGCTCCGGCCTGCCACAGGCCCGCCTCCGCCAGCACCTCCCTGGGGGTGCGGTCGCCGCCCTTCGCCGTCCACAGCAGGACCTTCTTGACCAGGTCGGGGTAGTCCACCCAGAACCAGTTCTCCAGCTCCGGCTCGATGACGATGACGGCGAACTGCTCCCAGATCCCGTCGAGTTGGGCGGATATCCGCTCGCGGATCCGGTCGGGGTCGAGGGGGTTGTCGTAGGCGTGGTCCACGACCACGATCGCGCGGCGGAACTCATGCCTGCGCCGGTTGAGGATCAGCCCGGCTTCCTTCTTCACCAGTCCGGGATCGTGGCCACCGGCCCGCACGATGTCGGTCTTGGGGTTGAAGTCGAAGGCGGCGCAGCCCAGCTTGTGAGGGAAGTCCTGCCGCCCGAAGAAGGCTCCGATCATGGCCTCCATCCCCTTGTCCGCGACCAGGAAGACCAGTTCCCGCTTGGTCTCCTCGGCCACCGGGGCGGCCTGCCGGGGCACGACGGGCGTCGCGGGACTCCTCCGCCCGGCGGCGCGGTTCCGCCTCGCGTTGGCGCGGGTCACTCGAACACCCCCGTGGCGAAGAGGGTGCCGAGGTCGAGATCGTCGAGGCCGGCCCGCCAGTCGGCCATCCGGGGGTGCTGGTCGCCGCGTACGACGGTGACCGCGCCGGTGGCCGGATCCATGCGGGTGGCGAGTACGTCCGCGAGGCCGACGTTGGCCAGCACCAGGGGTGACTGGGTGGCCACGAGTACCTGGCTGCCGCGTACGTTCCGCAGGGCCTGCATGACGATCTCGATGGCCTGCGGATAGATGCCGTTCTCCGGCTCCTCGGTCAGCAGCAGAGCGGGGGTGCGGGGCAGGTACGGGAGCAGGGTGAGCGCCAGTACGCGCAGGGTGCCGTCGGACAGGCCGGAGGAGGTGACCTGGTAGCCGCCGGAGTAGGTCACACGGAAGTAGGCGTGGCGGTCCTCCTCCCGCTCGACGACCTCCACCTGTTCCACCTGGGGCAGGGCGAGCTGGACGAGATCGACCCAGGCTCCGTACAGCTCCGGGTCCTCACGGCTGAGTTGGAGCGCGAGCCAGGGGGTGTTGCGGCCCTGGGTGTCGAGTGCCGGTTCGCGGCCGGCGGGCGGGGCGGCCTGACGGAGGGCGGACCACTCGGGGTCGTAGAGGACGGCGCCGTCCCGGAGAAGGTTCTGGAACCACAGTGCGGCCGGAAACTGGGTGTCGTCGAAGGGAACGTTGGCCAGGGCCAGGCTGCTGTGCTGGCTCTGGAGGGAGAGCTGGAGCTCGCGGCCGGTCTCGTCGGTGAAGCGGACCACCGTGCCGCCGATGCGGGCGAACACCGGGCGCCAGGTGTCCTCCCAGACATAGTGCTTGCGTCGGCTGCCGCCGCGGCCGGTGAACCGGACGGCGTCAGGGTCCTCGAACGCCTTGTCCCCTGGGATCGGGCGTACCGGACTGTCCTCGTGGAAGAGCACCAGATACTCACCCGCGATCTCCATACCCAGACCGCTGTCGACTGGCGCGAGATGGAGTTCGTACCGCACGTGCGTGGGAACCGGGAACCGCAGGTCGCGGGAGGATTCGGCGATCGTGTCGGCGATCTCTCCCGGGAGGACGGCCTCGACGGCGAAGCCGAAGCCGCCCCCCTGGCCCCGGTGCGCCGACTCGGCGAGGGACAGCGCGCGCGGCGGCCGGCCGGTGGACGGGGAGGGGGCCAGGAACGCGTCCGCGATCTGCCGGACGGTGAGCAGGTCACGGAGCAGGACAGGGATGTCCAGCAGGGTGCTCTTGCCCGAGCCGTTGGCCCCGGCGAGGACATGGAAGCGGGACAGATCGATCGCGAGGTTCTCGAAGCAGCGGTAGTTGTAGGCCTCGATCCGAGTGATCACGTACGGGCCTTCCACGGGAACTCGTGCGCGTGCCGCTTCACGAACTCGTGGTACTCCTCCGCGATCTTGGGAAGGTCGTTGTCGACGATGGGCCGCTGGCGCGTGAAGGTACGCAGCACCTCGCTCCGCCCGATGCGCAGGACCTCCGTCTCCTCGTACTCCTCGGTGATCACGTCCCCTTCGGGAGAGCGGACCAGGACCGGGTTCCCGCGGCGGTCGACTCCCACCTTCTCGGCGACGGCCATGAACACCGGGTAGTCGGCCGCGCCGTACATGCCCTCTTCCTGCTTCTCCTGCTCGGTCTTGCGGCGCAGGAAGAGCAGGGTGGTGAGGATGTTGACGTTGGCCTCGACGATGAAGGTCTCCACCGGCAGTTCGATGCTCGCCGTGACCCAGCACTCCTGAAGGATGAGCCTGCGTGCCGCCTCGTCCGACGGGCCCGGGTTGGACAGGATGCCGTTGGGCAGGACGATGCCGATACGGCCGCCGGGCTTGACCCACTCGATGGCCCGCTGGACGAAGAGCTGTTCCGGGGCGACGGCCGAGGCGGGAACGGTCGACGGCTTCAGCGTGCCGTCCTTCTCCCGGGAATAGGACCAGGCGACGCCCCACTTACGGGCACGCGCGCGGTACTTGCCCAGGACGGCGGCCTCGGAGAAGGGGATGTCGGCGCCGAACGGCGGGTTCGTCATCAGGACGTCCACATTGCCCAGCTGGATCTCCGGAACCTTCCGCGCTTCCTCGTTGCCCGGCAGATGGCCGTCGGGGAAGGCGATCGAGTCCATCTGGAAGGCGTTGCCCGCGACATCGGTGAGCATCATGACGCTCATCGCGGTGGCCCGGCGCAGGAACGGGTCGAAGTCGGCGCCGAAGATGTGCCCGCGCGCGTAGTCCGCGAGCTTTTTGCGCAACGGGGGCAGGATCTGCGCGTACTGCTGGCTGGTGAAGGTGCCGTTCCTGGGCTTCCACTGGTCCAGCAGGTGGTTGAGGGTCTCGCGGAGGAAGCCGCCCGTGCCGCAGCAGGGGTCGAAGACGGTCTCGTGCTCCTTGGGGTCGAGGATGTCGACCATCAGTCGCACGGCGCCGGTGGGGGTGAAGTACTGCCCGCGGTCACCGCGCAGGTTGTCGCCCACGAGTTCCTGGTACGCCACGCCCTTCGCATCGATCGGCGTGGCGTACAGGTTGAACGGAGCCAGCTCGCCGGTGATGAAGGTGAGGGCCGCGGGCGACAGGGTCAGCTCGTCGCGGTGATCGAACAGGAGCTGGTCCGCGTAGAACTTCCTGACCTCTTCGAACAGTTCCTTTATGCGTGCGGCGACCGCGGGGCTGCCCGTGTGGCCCTCGGGATCCAGGTCTTCGATACCGACTCGGAAGCGCGGCGTCCGGCCGTTCTCCCGGACCAGCCGCTCGTCATGGATCTTGGCGAACAGCACGTACAGGAACTGCCAGAAGGCGGCGTCCTTGGGCAGGCCCTCGTTGCCGTGGATGAAGTTGTGGCAGCGCCGGAAGGCGAAACGCAGCATGTACTCGTCGGCGTGGCGCATCTCCGCCAGGGAGGAGGCGTCCCGCGTGGCGTCGAACTCCTCGGCGTCGCCGCTCGGCCAGTTCGGCAGCGGGTTGAACTCCGGCTCGAAGCGGGTGTCCTTGCGCTCGACGAAGTACAGGTCCTTGTCGTCGGTCCACATGCCGAGGGTGCACGACGGCCCGGCGGCGAGCATCAGCTCGCGAAGCTCCGCCAGCTGAGCGTCCGCCTGGGCGTAGGTGCGGATCTTGGTGACGGTACGGCTGCCCTTGGGGCGGGCCTTGGTCACGACGATGCGCTTCAGGGTTTCCAGACTCTTCGGCTTACCGTGCTCGAAGATCGCGATACTGGCGCGTCTGCGGCTCGTCCGCCCCGTCTCGGCGTTGGGGACCTGCAGTACGTAGTCACGAACCATGTCGTCGGGGTTGATGCCGTACTGGTGGACGAGCACCTTGGCGATGCGCTGACGGACGACTTCGGCCTCAGTCAGTTTGACGACGTCTTTGTTGCTGATGTAGTCGATCGTCTCGTCGTCGCCGAGCCTGCGTGGGGGGCCGGCCTGATCGGAGCCTTTTGTGGACCCGCCCTTGCCCCCCGACCCTTCCGGCATCGGAATTCCGAGGTCCAACTGCTCGTCCGCCATGTGTACCGTCTGCTCCGTCCCGACCTTCGCCGACCCTGCCGTCAAAGGGGCCCGCGTACGCTGCGAGCCCCACCTTAGTAGCAGCTCCCCGCACGGCCAGCGGCTGTCGGTGACCGCCGGCCAGGATGACCCGATGGTGACCTTCGTGGGCGAACCCGCCCGGCGTCCCGCTCAGGGGCCAGCAGCCGTATACCTCCCCAGCCACCCCGTGGCCACCCGATCCCCACCCCTGGTGAAGACGGCGGCACCGCAGTTTCCGGCCAGGTCGCCGTACGGGCCGTCGGCCGCGTCGTCCGGCGGCAGGAGCAGCGTGCTCTCCTCGCCGTCGCCGCTGTGCAGGGTGGTGGTCGCCCCGTTCCACAGCCGGATCACCGCTCCCGGCGGCGCCGCCACCCGGACCTCGCCGTCGTCCTCCCGCAGGTCCAGGCGAACCCCGGTGGCACGCTCCGCGAGCAGCGCGCGGTAACGGTCCGGAGGCAAGGCGCAGTCGTTCGGCGGTGTCGTCCCACTCCAGTCGGGGGCGTCGACGCCCCGGGCGCGGGCCGCGCGCCACATCCGGGGAACGAGATCGGGCGCGAGCGGGGCGGTGGCCATCCGCTCGCACATCCACAGCAGCCGTCCGGCCCCGCGGTCGGGCCCGAGTGCGCGCCACCGGATGCGCTGGGCCAGGTCACCGGCGACGACGGCCGCCCACGGGTGGACCGTGCCGATCGGGCCCTGCGCGCCGAGCCAGGCCAGGTAGCGCTGGGCCTCCTCCAGGATGCCGGTCATGGAGTCGACGGGGATGCCCAGCACGTAACCAGGACGACCGCGGAAGAGGCCGGGGCGGTCGGCGACGAGGTGGAGGACCGCGCGGGCGAGGTCACCGGGCACCGGCTTCGGCTCGTCCCGCGCAGGCTCGTCGGTCTCCTGCGGCTGCTCCTGCTCCTGCTCCGTCTCGCGGAGGACGCGGCGCAGCGCCGCGCGGGCCCGGTCGGTGAACGGTGCCTGTTCCAGCACCGGGAGGCGGGTGCTGAGCAGGGTCGTCAGGGACCGCTCGGCGGTGAAGGCGTCTTCAGGCAGCGGGGCCTCCCGCACCGCGGTGGCCAGGTCGTCGGCGAGGGCGGCTTCGACCATGAAGCGGCTGGTCAGCCTGCCCAGCGGGCTCGTCTCCCAACGGTCCTCGCCGGCGGGGGCGCGCAGACAACCCGCCGTCGTGAGGAACGCCGCCGCCTCACGCAGGGGTTCGACACCGGCGTGTCCCTGGTGCGCGGCCAGCGTCCCCGCCCACCACCGCTCCGCCTCCTCGACCGCGGACACCCGTCCCTGCACGGCCTCGGCCAGGAGATGATCGGGCAGATGGTCGCCCAGCCGTGACCGCACCGTGTATCCGGCGGCGAGCCGAGCCTGCCAGTGCGTCCGCTCCCCCGGATCGACCAGCAGGAACGCCCAGCCCTCCCGCTCCCCGGCACCGATCCGGCCGGCCCGTCCGAACATCTGCTGGACCATGGACACCTCGACGCGGTCCAGGCCGATGGTGGTGTCGGCGACGATCACGGCCCGCGCGGGGAGGTTGACGCCCGCGGCGACGGTGGAGGTGGCGACCAGGATGTCCGCCTCGCGGGCTCGGAAGGCCTGCTCGGCGTCCCGCTTGTAGGGCCAGTCCCGGTAGTGGAGCCGCACCCCGGCTTTGGTGCACAGCCGCTCGACGAGTTCGGCGTCGTCCGCGTCCACGCCGACGGTCGCCGCACCACGGTCGGCGGCCAGCGCCAGCGCGGTCGCCCGCACCCGTCGCTTGCTGCCGCAGAACACCAGCACGCTGCCGCCGTCCGCACCGACCCCGCGGGCGATCCGTACGGCGGCCTCGGTGCGGACGGCGGCCCGCGCCGCCCAGTCCGCCTCGTCCGCCGTCGGCAGGACCGGCAACTGCCAGGTCAGCCGGGTGGGTCGCCAGGCGGTGCGGACCAGGCGGGCGCCCAGCCACTCGGCCACCTCGTCCGCGTTGGCGACCGTCGCCGACAGCCCGACGATCCGCGCGCCCGCACCGTCCTCCCGCACCCGCGCGAGCAGCGCCTCCAGTACGGCGCCACGCACCGGATCGCCGAGGAGATGGATCTCATCGACGACCAGACAGCCCACCTCGGCGAGCGCGTCGCGCAACGATCCCGCACGGCAGATCGCCTCGAACTTCTCCGTCGTCGCCACCCACACATCGGCCGCCCTGATCAGCCCGGAGTCCACGGCGGCCTCCCCGGTCAGCCGCACCACGCGCAGACCCCGGCGCCGCCACAGCTGGAGCTCCCGGTCGAGTTCGTCGGTGAGCGAGCGCTGCGGCACCAGCCAGGCGGCCTTCTTGCCCCGGGCGTGCGCGTCCAGCGCCGCGACCATGCCGATCGGCGTCTTGCCCGCGCCGGTGGGCGCCACCACCACCAGATGCCCGGTGCCCTCCCGTACGACGGGAACGGCAGCCGCCTGGGCCGGGTTGAACGACGGATGCGGCAGCAGCGCAGCCCACTCGGCGGGCACCAACTCCCCAACGGGCACGTACGCGTCGCCGTCGTCCTCCGGCAACTCCTCCAAACCGTCCCACTGCGCGGCGAAGGCATCCCTGGCCGCCACCGCCCAGGGACCCGCGGCCGGGACAGCGCCACCCGGACCGACCGCGACCAGATCCGTACGGCCGCCCAACTCATTGACCGTGCCGATCTCTTCGGCCTCTTCCCAGTACCGGCTGACCCGGTACGGGACGCCGTGCTTCGCGAGCCAGGTCCGCAGCGCGTCGTATCCCGGACCCTCGGGCAGGATCACCCGCACGTCCTCCGCCGCCGCGACCGCCTCCTCGGTGGGGCGCCAGTCCGGATCGGTCACCTTGCACCACAACAGGGCCCGCTGCTCGGCCTGCTCCGGCACGGCCAGGTCGTCCGGCCACGCCGGAAGGTGTCCCCCGCGCAGTGCCCCGGGGAACTGCCCGGGGCCGCGGATCGCGGTCACACTGACCCCGGGACCACTCGGGCAGGGCCCCAGCGGCCCAGACTCGGCCGCCGAAGACGCTGCCGTCAGCTGGTCGTACGTCTTCACCCCCAAGTCAGCGAGACTGAACGCGGTGGGGCAGCCAGGACAGACCAGCGCGGCATACCGGTACACCCGCCCCTGCGACTCGTACGGCCTGCGCAGCGCGTGCAACTCGCCCTCGCAGACGGGACAACGGCGCTCCACCCGTTCCTCGTAGGCCCAGCCGGGCTCGAAGAACCGCGCCGGGAGCACCCCGCCCAGGGCGACACCCCACCGCCGCCGCACCACCTCGGTCACGGCCCCCTCCGCACCCGTCCCCGACTGTGCCGGGACCCCCTCGTCCGTCACTCCGTCCGCGCCGCGCATACCGCGACTGTGGCATGCCGCGATCTACGCCCGCAGGCGGTTCCGACGTCTTCCACCACTACGGGTCCCACCACCATGAGCGCGGCCTGCGCCCAACGGCCAAGGGAGTCACGGCCTCGCCGCGCGGACGCCTACGGATGGCGCCTTGTCGAGCGGCCACGGCAGCACGGCGCCCTGACCGGTATCCGCCGAGCCCAAGTCATCCCGCACCGTGCGCCTGCGCCCGCACAGACGGGCCCCGGCTGGATCGGCCGTCACGACTGTTGTCGTAGGTCGCGAGGTCCAGGGCCGACGGAGCCGAGGCCGCCAAGACGGTCGCCGGCGCGGTCGACGCGGGCGGTCACGTGTACACGACCGCGCAGGCGACCGAGAACGCCGGAGCCTCCGCGCAGCAGGTCGCCGCACCGGCCGACGACGCGATCCAGCTCGGTTCGCCCTACGGGGGCGGCCGATAGTGAAGCAGCGCGTCGTCGCCCACGCCCCCCGGAAAACCCGGCCGACCGCGCGATTGTCTGGATGCCACAACTCCCATGCGAAAACCGCGAGGCTGACCGAGGAGCCATCCGCACGACTCCTGCACGCCTGGCCACCAAATGGCCACCAGCTCGAACCGGACGGGGCCGGGAAATCGACAGCCATGAACAAATGCCGAGGTCACAGCCCCGCAATCCGCTACCGACACTGGCCGTCAACTTCAGACCTACGCATTGCGATGCACAGACCACACGCGCCCGATCAGCCCGAATTCCAAGGTCAACCAAAACAAGAAACCCCAGCTCAGAGGCCTGACCTGGGGTGGTTCACCTTGGAGCCGCCTTCGGGATTCGAACCCGAGACCTACGCATTACGAGTTTCCGTGATGAACGGTCGCCCTAGTTCGCAGGGGGTCATAGTCGCTGGTCAGAGCACCTTTTCCGCTCCCGCGACCGCCCCCGACCGTGGGCGAACCGCAACTAGGAATGCAACTCCGCTCGCCGAGACGAGGGCAACCTCAAGATCGAAGACGAGTAAGCGGCGCCACGTACTTGCGCGACCCTCGGCGACCCTCTACGATATGAGTAAGCGACGCCGGGTACTCACCGGTTAGCGAGTAAACGCAAGCGGCCCCCGACGGTGCTCGAACACCGACCGAGGGCCTACGGAATCCACCTGATCCACCAGGGAGACCCGCTGTGTTCAACCTTCTCATGACCCCCCGGACCGTTCGTACGGTCCGCGGTGTGCTCGGCACCCTCGCCGATGCCGTCCGCTCCGTCGTCGCCCCCGCCTCCCTGGCCGATCAGGCCGAGGCGCCCGCGATCGTCGAGGCCCCGGACCCGGCCGGCGTCCTCGCCGCCGACGAACTCCCCCCGGTCGAGCAGATCGAGACGGCCGCCCGCGAGTACGAGCGCGCCGCCGACCAGGCCCGCCGCGCCGACCGCGGGAAGCGCGCCGCGAAGAAGGTCCTCGACAAGCTGCCCGCCGGGATCTACGGCGGATGGAAGGTGTTCCGCACCCCGTCCTCGCGGCAGACCCCGGACCTCGCTGCCATCACGGAGACCTACAAGCGCCTCGGTCTCGGCCCGGTGCCGATGAAGCCGTGCGCCCCCTCGCTGAAGGTCGAGCGCGTCGAGTTCGTCCCGGCCCCCGACGTCGACGCCCCGGCCCTCGCCGCCGCGTAGCAGCGCCCCGTAGACCGCCGTCCGGGGCAGGCGGGGGGGCCTCCCCGGGCGGCGCCTCACCCAAGGCCTTCAGTCACAGAGCAGTCAGCGGAAAGCAGGCACCACCATGCACATCACCACCCAGACCCACGCCGCGCTCAACCTCGCCGACGAGACCCGCGCCCGGGCCGAGC
>NZ_JAPWHT010000699.1:0-3552 GCF_027270795.1 Streptomyces sp. ActVer | reverse complement strand
GGAGAAGGCGCGCCGGGCCTGGCGGGCGCGGCCTTGCGCGGGGCGGGCTTGCCGCCGCCGTTGCCCTGCTGCAGGGCGTCGGTCAGCTTGCGTACTACGGGCGCCTCGATCGTCGAGGACGCCGAACGGACAAATTCACCGAGTTCTTGGAGCTTGGCCATGACGACCTTGCTCTCCACCCCGAACTCCTTGGCGAGTTCGTATACCCGGACCTTAGCCACTTCGCTCCTTTTAGGTCCGGGTTGCGTCCGGACCGTCGCTACTTCATGGGCGTACTCATCGCGTGCTCATCGAGTGCTCATCGCAATCTCGACCTACTTCCAACTCGCGGGGTACCAGGGCCGCACGGGGTTCCGTGCGACACGTTTTACGGTGTTGCCTGCTCAGCAACTGTCTGTCTGCTCGACGTACAGGCGCAACGCCTTTGTTTCGAGCGGACCCGGGGCACGCAGCGCCCTCGTGAACGCCCGGCGGCGGACCGCCAGGTCGAGACAGACGAGGACGGGGTGTACATACGCACCCCGGCCGGGCAGCGTACCGCGAGGATCGGGGACGCATTCGCCCTCGGCCGCCACGGTGCGCAGCAGATCGATCTTGGCCGCTCGCTCCCGGCACCCCACACAGGTGCGCTCAGGGCATGCGCGGGCATGCGTCCGGCCAGACACTCTTAAGTCTACCTCCCCGCACCGACCTCACCCCTTTGGGGCAAGAACCGAACGGTTGTTGTCGTAATCCAACCGTCACACGGCGTGATCTATTCCCGATCCTGCCGTTGACGCCCCGGACCTGGGCCTGTGTCGGCCCGGTCCGTCCTCGGACCCGTCCCGGTCCCGGCTCAGTCCTGCTTCTCGGCGGGCTGCTCGGTGTCCGGACGGATGTCGATGCGCCAGCCGGTCAGGCGGGCGGCGAGCCGGGCGTTCTGCCCTTCCTTGCCGATCGCCAGGGACAACTGGTAGTCAGGGACCGTCACGCGCGCGGAGCGGGCCGCGAGGTCGACGACCTCGACCTTGGAGACCCGGGCCGGGGACAGCGCGTTCGCCACCATCTCGGCCGGGTCGTCCGACCAGTCGACGATGTCGATCTTCTCGCCGTTCAGCTCGGCCATGACGTTGCGCACGCGGCCGCCCATGGGGCCGATGCAGGCGCCCTTGGCGTTCAGGCCGGACCGGGTGGACCGGACGGCGATCTTCGTGCGGTGGCCGGCCTCGCGGGCGATCGCGGCGATCTCGACGGAGCCGTCGGCGATCTCCGGCACCTCCAGGGCGAAGAGCTTCTTCACCAGGTTGGGGTGCGTGCGGGAGAGGGTCACGGAGGGACCGCGTACGCCCTTCGCCACCCGCACGACGTAGGACCGCAGCCGCACGCCGTGCTGGTACGACTCACCGGGGACCTGCTCCTGCACCGGCAGGATGGCCTCCAGCTTGCCGATGTCGACGAGCACGTTCTTCGGGTCGCGGCCCTGCTGGACGACACCGGTGACGATGTCGCCGTCGCGGCCCGCGTACTCGCCGAGCGTCGCGTCGTCCTCCGCGTCCCGCAGGCGCTGCAGGATGACCTGCTTGGCGGTGCTGGCGGCGATCCGGCCGAAGTCGGACGGGGTGTCGTCGAACTCGCGCGCCTCCTGCCCCTCCTCCAGGTCCTCGGGGTCCTCCTTCGCCCACACGGTCACATGGCCGGTCTCCCGGTCGAGCTTGACGCGCGCGGGGCGGCGGCTTCCCTCGGTGTGGTGGTAGGCGATGAGGAGGGCCGACTCGATCGCCTCGACCAGCAGGTCGAAGGAGATCTCCTTCTCCCGCACCAAGCCCCGCAGGGCACTCATGTCGATGTCCACGGCTACGCCTCCTCCTCTTCCTTCATGTCTGCGTCGTTCTCGTTGCTCTTGCGGTTGAACTCGACCTGCACGCGCGCCTTGTCGATGTCCTCGAAGGCGATCCTGCGGGCGGTGGCCTTGCGTCCCTTGACGCCGGGCACCTCCAGGTCGATCCCGTCCTCGTCCACCGTCAGGATCCGGGCGACCAGTTCGTCGCCGCTCGTCAGCTGGAATCTCACCAGGCGGTCCGTGGCGCGTACGTAGTGACGGTGTTCCTTGAGCTCGCGCTCGGCCCCGGGGGTTCCCACTTCGAGGGTGTACTCGCCCTGGCCCATCGCGTCGGTCTCGTCCAGCTTCGCCGAGAGCGCGCGGCTCACATCGGCGATCGCGTCCAGATCGGCTCCTTCGTCGGAGTCGACCACGACGCGCAGCACACGCTTGCGTCCTACCGAGTCCACCTCGATCTCCTCGAGATCGAGTCCCTGCGAGCTGACGAGCGGTTCCAGGAGCTCTCGAAGCCTCTCGCTCTGGGTGGTGCTCATCCGGGTGACTCCTCGGCCGCGTGTGCTGTTGTGGGTAGGTCGCGTGTCAGGTCAAAGGGTATCCGGTCCCAAGGGGTGTTGCCGTCCACCGTGGCCCGCCCGACGGCGGGACGGCGCCGCTGGTGGGTGCGGGGGCGCTACCCGGGTACCGTGATCACGGGCCTGCCGCCCTTCCGTTCGTACGAGCCCTCCGAGGACGTCTGCCGTGCCGTTCACCCTGCCGTCGCGCATCCCCTCGGGGCCGCGCCGAAGGAGCCTGTTCGCCGGGGCCGCCGGCGTCGGCGCCGCGTTGCTCGCGGGCTGCTCCTCCTCCGACTCCTCCTCCGGGACCACCGGCGGGAGCACGTCCGCCGCCGAGCGGGCACGCGCGCGTGCGGCCCTCGACAGCGAGCGGCTCGCGGAGCGGTACGAGGCCGTGCTCGCCGTGCATCCCGCGCTGGCCGACCGCCTGTCGCCGCTGCGCGCGGAGGTCGTACGGCACGCGGAGGCGTTCGGCGGGGGCAAGGAGGCATCGGCCTCCGCGTCTGCGAGTGCTTCCGCGACGCCTTCTCCCGGCCCGTCCGCCGAGGTGCCGGCCGTGGAGAAGGACGCCCTCGCCGAACTCGCCGCGGCCGAGCGGACACTGGCGGACCGGCGTACGAAGGCGCTCCTCGACGTGCCGGGAGAGCTGGCGCGGCTGCTGGCCTCGGTGGCGGCGGCCGGTGCCGTGCACGCGTTTCTGCTGACGGAGGGCGAGAAGAAGTGAGCGGTTCCGAAATGGCCGGAAAGGCCGAGTCGAAGGCCAGGGCGCTGACGGCCGTGCAGGCCGCACTCGCGGCCGAGCATGCGGCCGTGTACGGCTACGGGGTCGTGGGCGGGAAGATCGGCGAGGACCGGCGGACCGAGGCTCGGGCGGCGTACGACGCGCACCGGGCCCGGCGGGACGAGCTGGCGCGTACGGTGCGCGACCTGCGCGGGATGCCCAAGCCGGCGGCGGCCGCGTACGCGCTGCCGTTCCCGGTGACGGACGCGGAGTCGGCCGTGCGGCTCGCCGCCGAGCTGGAGGACCGAGTGGCCGGGGTCTACTCCGACCTGGTCCGTGCCGCGGAGGGCGACCGGCGCCGGTCGGCCGCCGGGGCGCCCGCACGATGGTCGCCCCGGACAGTGGGAGCTACGGCCGGAGCACGATCTTGCCGTGGGTCTGCCGTCGTTCCAGCTCGC
>NZ_JAPWHT010000698.1:0-3556 GCF_027270795.1 Streptomyces sp. ActVer | reverse complement strand
GGCGCCCGCAGGCCCGGCGCCCGCAGGCCCGGCGCCCGCAGGCCCGGCGCAGGCAGGACCGGCGCCAACAGGCCCGGAGTACGCGCTCCGCTCCGAAGTCGCCGAGCTCCGACGGCAGATCGACCTGCTCGCCGAGACGCAGGCGGCCATGCTGACCCAGCTCTCCGAGGCGATAGCCCTGCTCGGCGCCGAGCGTGCCCGATGAGCACGACGGCGGCCGACCGGGCCGCGGAACTCTCCCGGAAGCTCACGGCACAACTCGCGGCGGCCAAGCGACACTCGGCGGCACCGCCGCCCGGACCGGCCCCGATGCCGTCTCAGGACCCGGCCCCGGCCCCGATGCCCGCCGCACCCCCCACCCTCCACGGCCCCCGCGTAACCCTCCCCGAAGGCTCGGGAATGGTCGGCGAGGGCGCCGACGCGAATGCCGGGCAGCGGGCTCATGCCGCCGAGCTGAGCCGCGCGCTGGCCGAACGGACGCGTACGTCCAAGGAGTTGGCTCAGCGGCAGCGTGCCGTGCTGGCCGACAGCCGGGCCGTCGTCGGGTTCCGTCGGTCGACGAAGGAGACGCTGTACCCCCTCGCGGCCCGCTCGGCCCGGGGCGCGCGCCTGACCGACGTGGACGGGAACGAGTACACCGACATCACCATGGGCTTCGGCGCCCTGCTGCTCGGCCATGAGCCGGAGGTGGTCACCGAGGCCGTACGGGAGCATCTCGCCCAGGGCCTGCGCTTCGGCCCCCGGCCGGTCGAGGCCGGTGAAGTCGCCCAGTTGCTGGCCGACTTGACGGGCATGGAACGCGTGGCGTTCGCCGGCTCCGGTACCGAGGCCAACTCCGCCGCCATCCGGCTGGCCCGCGCCGCCACCGGCCGCGACCGCATCGTCATGTTCCGCGGCTCTTACCACGGTCACATCGACTCCGTGCTCGGCCGCCCGGGGCCGGACGGCATTCGCGCCGTACCCGTCTCGCACGGCATCCCGCACAGCGCCGTCTCCGAGATGATCGTCCTCGAATACGGCAGCCAGGAGGCCCTCGACACCGTCGACGCACTCGGCGACACCATCGCGGCGGTCCTCGTCGAGCCGGTCCAGTGCCGCGACCCCGCCCTGCGCCCGGTCGCGTTCCTGCGGGAGCTGCGCGACCTCACGCGGCGCCGCGGCATCGTGCTCCTCTTCGACGAGATGCTCACCGGCCTGCGCCCCCATCCGCGCGGCGCGCAGCACCACTTCGGCGTCGTCCCGGACCTCGCCACCTACGGCAAGGCGCTCGGCAGCGGCTTCCCGATCGGCGCGATCGCGGGCCGCGCCGACATCCTGGACGGAGTCGACGGCGGCTTCTGGCGGTACGGCGACGACAGCCGCCCGGAGACCGAGACCACGTTCTTCGGCGGCACGTACATGCAGCACCCGCTGTCCATGGCGGCGGCCAAGGCGGTCCTCACCCATCTCACCGCCGAGGGCCCCGCCCTCCAGGAACGGCTCAACGCCCGCACCGACATGCTGGCCGAAGGCCTGAACGAGTTCTTCAGGGACGAGGAATTCCCCCTGGAACTGAGCCACTTCGGGTCCATGTTCCGGTTCAGGCACCGCGCCGACATGGAACTCCTCTACCAGCACCTGCTGTTGCGGGGCATCCACGTGTGGGAGTGGCGCAGCTTCTACCTGTCCACCGCCCACACCGACGCGGACGTCGAGCGCGTCTCGGACGCCGTGAAGGACTCCCTGCGTGCCCTGCGCGGGGGCGGCTTCTTCCCCACGACCCGCCCGAGCCCCAGCCTGCGTCAGCATTCGCAGCCACGGCCGAAGGCCACGCGCCCCCGCCCGGCCGCCGACTTCGGCCTGTACTTCTTCGGCGACTACCCGGATTCAGACACGGACGGCGTCGCGGACGGCCGACCGAACGCGCCCCGCCCCTCCGACGCCTACGACCACATCGTCGAGACGGCCCGCTTCGCCGACGAACGCGGCTTCAGTTCCCTCTGGGTGCCGGAGCGGCACTTCCACTCCTTCGGCGGCCTCTTCCCCAACCCCTCCGTGCTCGCGGCCGCGCTGGCCCGCGAGACCAGCCGGATCCGGCTGAACGCGGGTTCCGTCGTACTGCCGCTGCACGACCCCGTCCGGATCGCCGAGGAGTGGTCGGTCGTCGACAACCTCTCCGGCGGCCGCGTCGGCATCGGCTGCGCCACCGGCTGGCACGCGCAGGACTTCGCACTCCACCCGGACCGCTTCGCCCGCCGCAAGGAGATCGGCTTCGCCCACCTCGACGACGTACGGACGCTGTGGAGCGGCGGCACCCTGCCCCGGCGTACGGGAGACGGCGGGGAGACCGCCGTACGCATCCATCCGCGCCCGGTGCAGGACATGCCGCCCATGTTCCTCGCGACCTCGGGACGGCGTGAGTCGTACGAGGAGGCGGCTCGGCGCGGTCTGGGCATCGTCACCAACCTGATGAACCAGACGGTCGCCGAACTCGCCGAGAACATCGGCCACTACCGCAAGGCCCGCGAGCAGCACGGCCTCGACCCCGACACCGGCCGGGTGACCGTGCTCCTGCACACCTACCTCGGTGACGACCACACGACGGCCCGTGCCCAGGCGCTGGAGCCGATGACCCGCTATCTGCGCTCCTCGCTGCAGATGCGCTCCGCGGCGAGCACGCTGGGCACGCCGGGGGGCGATCCGCGTGACCTGGCCACGGCGAGCGAGGAGGACCTGGAGTACCTCTTCCGCCGGGCGTACGACGGGTACTGCGACGAGCGGGCCCTGATCGGTACGCCGGAGACCTGCGCGCCCGTGGTGGACGCGCTGTACGAGGCGGGCGTCGACGAGATCGCCGCGCTCGTCGACTTCGGCATGCCCGCCGACCTGATGCGTACCGGACTCGAACATCTCGACGCGCTGCGCGAGCGCCACCAGGACGCGGGGCCCGCGGCCACCTCTCCTGGCAACGATGTCTCCGCGCCCGCCACCGACGCCCAGCGCCGGATCTGGCTCGCCGCCCAACTGATCGGCGACCCGGCCGCGTACAACGAGATCCAGGCGGTGCGGCTGCGCGGCCCGCTGGACGCGGAGGCGCTGGCCGCCGCGGTCGACGGGCTGGTCGAGCGGCACGCCGGTCTGCGGACCGTGTTCCGCCCGGGCGGTGGCGACGAGACGGTACTGCAGGTCGTACGGCACGGAGTGCG
Source organism: Streptomyces sp. ActVer (assembly GCF_027270795.1). Lineage (NCBI taxonomy): Bacteria > Bacillati > Actinomycetota > Actinomycetes > Kitasatosporales > Streptomycetaceae > Streptomyces > Streptomyces sp. ActVer. Next base: position 371 of record NZ_JAPWHT010000698.1, on the reverse strand, counting down.
CGTCCCGCTCCGAGTGACCGATGCCCGGGGGCAGTTGACCGATTCCCGGGAGGCGCCGGAGCCCGACGCGGCTGTCGCGGCGGTGCTCCGGGAAGAGAGCTCGCGGCCGTACGACCTTGCCGAGGGGCCGCTCTTCACCCCACGGCTCCTGACGCTCGCCGACGACGACCATGTGCTCGTACTCGGGCTGCACCACATCATCACCGACGCCCACTCGGCCGGCATCCTCGCGGCCGACCTGGAGGAGTTCTACAAGGCCGCGGTCGAGGGCCGTCCCGCACGGTTCGCGGCGTCCGCGGGCAGCACGGTCGGCGCCGCCGAACCCGACCGGGACCCGGCCGACCTGGAGTGGTGGCGGCGGTATCTCGACC
>NZ_JAPWHT010000697.1:0-3589 GCF_027270795.1 Streptomyces sp. ActVer | reverse complement strand
GCGGCCGGGCCCGGTCGTCGGGCTCGGCGACCAGGGCGTCCCGCAGCCGGTCGCGCTGCACGTCGAGCGGCGCGCGGTGGCTCTCCTCGGCGTAGCCGCGCGTCGCGGCCGCGATGGCCGTCCCGATCAGGGTGAACGTGTCCTCGGTGAGCGTCGCCAGCAGGGGCGCCGGCCAGTGCAGTCGGTACGCGTCCTTGATGAGCCGACGGCACGCCACGCGTCCGGCCAGGTCCAGGGCGTCCCGCAGTGCGTCGAGGGGGCAGCCCAGGCGGCCGTGCCGTGCGCCGATCCGCTCGTACAGGGCGATGATCTCGGCGGTGGCGGCGGGACCGGGCCGGCCGCCGTCGTGGATCGACACGAAGCAGTGGACCGTACGGTCGATGATCTGGCGCACCGAGTAGCCGTACGTGCCGTCGACGAGGTGCGCGTAGTGCGGCAGGCCGGTGCGGACGGCCTCCTCCATCTCGTCGACGGCGGCGGGCATGTGCCGCAGCAGCATCCGCCGCGTCTCGCCCGGGAGCGGTGCGGCGTACTGGGCGTGCGGGTCCTTCGTTCGCGCGGCTCGTTCGTGCGTGTGGGTGCGCGCGGCCCGTTCGTGCGTGGGGGTCAAGGGGCCTCCCGTGGATTCCCGTGGGGCTGGGCAGCCTCCGGGACCTGTGTGACGTACGCCAGATTCCGTGCGCGGACCGGCGGCGAAAGTGTCACCCGGCTTACACTCCGGACCACGACGACTCACTGTCCCGTGCTAGGCCCTGTCGCCAACTCCCGTCGTCCGCCCGGAGGGCGGGCCCTTCGGCGGTATGGGGGTCCCCCTGGTCGAGCGAAGTCGAGAGCCGGTACAGGCGTGCTCTCGGCGTGCCAGGCGCGAGTGCGCACGGCGTCGCACGGTTGGGGCACCTCCCCGCCGCAGGCTGGCGGAGGGAGTCCGACTACAGGGCCAAGCAAGGGAGTTGGACGTGTCAGCTGTCGATCCACTCTTATCCAGGCGCCCGTGGCACGACCTGCCTCCGGCGCTCGCCCCACTGCTCCGGGCCAGACTTCCCGAGCTCACCACGGAGATGGTGCAGGCCATCCGCAGAGAGGTGCGCGGCTACCGGCAGCCGATCGGCTCCGCCGTCGCCCATGACCTCGCCGAGGCGGTCCGGCTGGCCGCGACGCAGTTCACGGAGCTGGTGGAGGAGCCGGACGCGCCGCAGCAGCACTATGTGCCGCGTTTCAAGCGGCTGGGCAGACTGGAGTACCTGAGCGGGCGCGGCATGGACGGGCTGCAGGCCGCGTACCGGATCGGCGCCCGGGTGGCGTGCCGCCGCTATATGGACGTGGCCCGGGAGGCCGCGTTCTCCGGTGAGATCGCCGTCCCGCTGAGCGAGGCCGTGCTCACGCACATCCACGCGATGGCCGAGGGGTCGGTGGCGGGCTTCGAGGAGGCGCGGGCCGGGGCGGCCGACGAGATGCTGCGCACCCGGCGGCTGCTCGCGGCGCGGCTCCTGGAGCGCAACCGGGATCCGCTCGCGGAACCGCTTCCCGATCTCGCCCGCAGGGCCGCCTGGCCGCTGCCGGAACGGGTGCGGTGCGCGGTGCTGCCCGCCTCCGCCGACCTGACCGCGGTCCATGAGGACGTACTGCGGGTGAGCCGGGGCGGCGAACTGCATCTGGTGGCGCCCGACGACAGCCTGCTGACCGTCCTGGAGGGAACGGAGGTGGCGGTGGGCCCGAGCGTGCTGCTCAACGAGGCCTGGGTCTCGCTGCACTGCGCCCGGCTGGGGCGGCGCCTGGGGCGGCTCAGGGCCGAGGACCATCTCGCGGAGCTGCACCTCCTGCACGGCTCGCCGATCGGAACTCTCCTGACCGACCAGGTACTTGAGCCGTTGCGTGCCCTGCCGCCGGGCAAGGCGGAACGGCTCACGGACACGCTCGACGCGCTGCTCACCTCCGGTGGGCGGACCGCCCCGGAGGTCGCCGCCGCGTTGGGGATCCATCCGCAGACCGCCCGCAACCGGCTGCGGCAACTGGCCACCCTGTACGGCGACAGGCTAGACGACCCGGCATTCCGTTTCGACGTCCAGCTCGCACTGCGCAGCAGGTCAGTGCGTCGTTCCTTGCTCCCCTGACAAACTTCCCTACGGAATTCAGCAGTTGAACCAGAAGCGGTACTGACTTTCGGTCAGCATGCTCTGGCCGCATGAGACATGCCAGCACCCGCGCAGCGAAACGCCTCGGCCTCCTCTCCGGCGCCGCCGCTCTGGCGGTGGGTCTGAGCCTCCTTCCCCAGGAGGCTCAGGCCGGGCCCGGAGACTTCCAACGGGGCCCCGACCCCACCGAGCAGTCCATCACCGCCGAGCGCGGCCCCTTCGCCACGGCTCAGACCACCGTCGACGGTCCGACCTTCAAGCAGGGCACCGCGTACTACCCCACCGACACCAGCCAGGGCACGTTCGGAGCCGTCGTCGTCAGCCCGGGCTTCGTGACTCCGGAGGCGCTGATCAGCTGGTACGGCCCCCGCCTCGCCTCGCAGGGCTTCGTCGTACTGACGCTGGAGACCAACTCGGGCTTCGACCAGCCCGACGACCGCGCCACCCAGATGCTCAACGCACTGGACTACCTCGTCCAGTCCAGTTCAGTGCGCACCCGCATCGACCCCAACCGCCTTGCGGTGATGGGTCATTCGATGGGCGGGGGCGGCTCGCTCAAGGCGTCCGAGTCGCGCCCCTCGCTCAAGGCGGCCGTGCCGCTCATGCCGTGGAGCAACGACAAGACCTGGCAGACCGACCGGGTACCCACGATGATCATCGGCGCCGAGAACGACGCCATCGCCTCGCCCGCCTCGCACGCGGAGGTGTTCTACAACAGCCTCACCGCCGCACCGGAGAAGGCGTACCTGGAGCTCCGGGGCGCGGACCACAACGTGGCGCTCGGCTCCAACGTGACGATCGCGAAGTACAGCATCGCCTGGCTGAAGCGGTTCGTCGACGAGGACGTGCGGTACGAGCAGTTCCTCTGCCCGGCCCCCGTGCCCAACACTCAGATCAGCGAATACCGCAACACCTGCCCCACGGGATAGCCCCCGCCCCGAGGGGACGGCCGCGCGGTCCGTACACGGACCGCCCGGCCCAAGCGTGCTCGCCGAGGTCCCGGCGGACCTCGGCGAGCACCTGCGCGCCTCGGCGACCACCTGCGGGTACGCACATCACCCTCAAGTCATGTTGCGCAGATTCTTGACGACCGCCGCAAACATGCCTAGCTTCACTGTGCCCGCCCCGTCACAGGAAGCCCGCTGTGCACATGTCGCGCCAACCGCCTTAAGGCCAGGCCCAGTTGCGTCGTCATGCCCCCACCGCCGAAGGGATCCCCTCGTGAATCGCCGACTTCTCCTCTCGGTCGCCGTCCTGTTGATGGCGACCGCGGCCCCGGCTCACCCCGCCACCGCGGAGGACGTCCACGTCGAGGGCACGCTCGCCTCCGGCGCGACGTACGTCATGGACGTCCCCGCGGGCTGGAACGGCACCGTGCTCCTGTTCAGCCACGGCTTCCGGCCGAAGGGCGCGCCGAACCCCGCCCAGAACGTCACCGACCCCGCCACCCGCGCGCT
>NZ_JAPWHT010000696.1:0-3595 GCF_027270795.1 Streptomyces sp. ActVer | reverse complement strand
GCCCCGGCCCCGAAGCCGTACGCGCCCTCGTACGTGCCGCACTCGCCCAGCTCGCGGTGTTCCACGCGCCCGAAGAGCTGTGGCTCGCGGTGTGTGTCAGCGACGACCGGCGACCCGACTGGGAGTGGGTCAAGTGGCTGCCGCACGCCCTGCACCCGCACGAGGAGGACGGCGCCGGCCAGGTCCGCCGGATCACCGCGGAAATCACCGAGCTGGACGACCTGCTCGGCGCCGAGTTCGCCGAGCGGCCCGGCTTCGACCCCGACGCCCGCCCCGGCCGTGACGAACCGTTCACCGTCGTTGTACTGGACGGCGTCAACGTCCCCGAGGGGCACCGCTGGGAGGGACACGGCTACCGCAACGCCGTGGTCCTCGACGTCTCCGGGGCGCTGCGCTGGCGGCCCGGCCGCAACACCCTGCGGCTGACCGTCGGCCCCGACCGGGTGAGCCTGGTGCGTACCGACCGCAGCCGCAAGGAGCGCTCCGTCGCGCTCGGCCGCCCGGACAGACTGGGCCCGCTCGGCGCGGAGTCGCTGGCCCGGCTGCTGACCGCCCGCCGGATCAGCCTCGGCACCGACATCTCGCAGCCGCTGGAGACCGACGTCGAACTGACCACGCTGCTCGGTATCCCCGACCTGCACCGGCACGACCCGCAGACCCTGTTCGACAAGCACATGGGCGCCGCCCGCCTGCGGGTGCCGGTCGCGGTCGGCGTGGACGGGCGCCCGGTGGAGCTCGACATCAAAGAGTCCGCGCAAGGCGGCATGGGCCCGCACGGCATGCTCATCGGCGCCACCGGCTCCGGCAAGAGCGAACTGCTGCGCACCCTGGTCCTCGGCCTCGCCCTGACCAACTCCTCCGAGACCCTGAACTTCGTCCTCGTCGACTTCAAGGGCGGCGCCACCTTCCTCGGTCTTGAGGAACTCCCGCACACCTCCGCGGTCATCACCAACCTCGCCGACGAGGTCGCCCTGGTGGAGCGCATGCAGGACGCCCTGCACGGCGAACTCATGCGCCGCCAGGAACTGCTGCGCTCCGCGGGCAACTACACCTCCGCCCTGGAGTACGAGCGGGCCCGCGCCGCCGGGACGAACCTCGCGCCGCTGCCCAGCCTGTTCGTGGTGGTCGACGAGTTCAGTGAACTACTGTCCACGCACCGGGAGTTCATGGACCTGTTCGTAATGATCGGCCGCCTCGGACGTTCACTCGGAGTTCATCTGCTGCTCGCCTCGCAGCGGTTGGACGAGGGCCGTATGCACCAGCTGGAGAGCCATCTCTCGTACCGCATCGGTCTGCGCACCTTCTCCGCCATGGAGAGCCGCGGTGTGCTCGGTGTGCCGGACGCCTACCAGCTTCCGGCCCAGCCCGGCAACGGCTACCTGAAGTCCGGTGTGGAGGCCCTGACCCGGTTCCGTGCCGCCTACTCGTCCGGCACCTACCGGCGTCGTACCGGCGCGGTGGTCCAGGCCCGGGTGGCCAGCCAGGTGGTGCCGTGGACCAGCGGCTGGGTGGTGCCCCGCACCCTGGAGGCCGCGCCCGAACCGGAACCGGAGAAGGAGGAGAGCGAGGAGGACGTGGAGACCCTGCTCGCCGTGGCCCTCGACCGGCTGCGCGACTCGGGCCCCGCCGCCCACCAGGTGTGGCTGCCGCCGCTGGACGAGCCCTCCCCGCTGGACGCCCTGTTGCCCGGTATCGCGCCCGACCTCGAGCGCGGACTCACCGCCAAGGGCTGGCTGGGCACCGGCAAGCTCCGGGTGCCGGTCGGCCTGGTCGACAAGCCCTTCGAGCAGCGGCGCGACCCGCTGATCGTGGACCTCTCCGGCGCCGGCGGCCATGTCGCCATCGCGGGTGGTTCACAGAGCGGCAAGTCCACCTTGATGCGCACCCTGATCGGTGCCCTCGCCCTCACCCACACGCCCGCCGAGATCCAGTTCTACTGCCTCGACTTCGGTGGCGGTGGTCTCTCGCAGCTCGCCGGCCTGCCGCATGTGGGCGGTGTCGCGGCGCGGTTGAACCCGGAACGGGTGCACCGGGCCGTCGCCGAGGTGATGACGCTGCTCGCCCGGCGCGAGCAGTTCTTCGTGGACCACACCATCGACTCGATGCAGTCCTACCGCCGCCGCCGGGCCGCCGGGGAGTTCCCCGACGAGCCGTTCGGCGACGTGTTCATGGTGGTCGACGGCTGGTCGACGGTCCGCCAGGACTACGACGACCTGATCGCGAAGTTCAACGAACTGGCCGCCCGCGGCCTCAACTACGGCATCCACCTGCTCATCACCACCACCCGCTGGGTGGAGTTGTCCGCGCAGGTCCGCGACCAGGCGGCCACCCGCCTCGAACTGCGCATGGGTGACCCGATGGACTCCGAGATCGACACCCGCAAGGCCCGCTCGGTGCCGCGCAGCGGTGGCCGGGGCATCACCTCCGACAGCAAGATGCACTTCCTCGCCGGTCTGCCCCGCCTCGACGGCAGCGGCTCCCTGGAAGACCTCGGCGACGGCGTCGGCCACCTGGTCGCGGAGGTCGCCCGGCACTGGCCCGGCGCGCCCGCCCCGCAGGTCCGGATGCTGCCGCACCGGCTCCCGTTGTCCGATCTCCCCGCGCCCGAGTCCACCGAGGGCGACGGTATGCGCCTGCCGCTCGGTATCGACCAGGACGCCCTGGAGCCGGTCTGGCACGACTTCAGCCGCACCCCGCACCTGGTCGTGGTCGGCGACACCGAGAGCGGCAAGACCAACCTGCTACGCCGCATCACGGAGGGCATCACCACCCGGTACTCCCCCACCGAGGCGAAGATCATCGTCGTCGACTACCGGCGCACCCTGGTGGACAGCATCCCGGAGGAGTACCGCATCGGGCATGTGATCTCGCTGGACAACCTCAAGGAGACCATCGAGGGCGCGGCCCGGGCGATGAAGACCCGGGTCCCGGGCGCCGACATCGCCCCCGGCCAGATGCGCAAGTGCGACTGGTGGACCGGCCCGCGTCTGTTCATCCTGATCGACGACTACGACATGGTCTCCGGCAACTCCTTCCAGAGCCCGATGGAGCCGCTCTTCGAGTACCTGACTCTCGGCTTCGAGATGGGCCTGCACCTGGTCGTCGCCCGCAGCGCGATGGGCGCCGGCCGCGGTCTCAGCGACGCCCTCATCCGGCGTCTCGACGAGGCCAACAACCCGGCCGTCCTGCTGTCCTGCCCGCCCACGGAGGGCCGCCTCTTCGGCAACGCGAAGCCGCGCAACCTGCCGCCCGGCCGGGCCCTGCACGTCGCCCGCCGCCGCGATAGGCTGATGCAGACGGCGCTGGTGGACGAACTCCCGCCCCAGCCGGACTGAGACCGAACGCCACACACGTGAATGGGGGCCACCTATTCAGGCGGCCCCCATTCACGTGCACACGCACACCCCCAGAAACGCGCCGAACACCGCAGCCTTTATGTTTTTAGGGGCGCGGGGAACGGCGCAATCCTTCGCTTTGACGGGGCGCAGGCAACTGCGCAACCGCCCCATGCCCCGCCCCCACTCAGGTTCAGTCCTCTTCAGCCACAGCTGTGGCTGAGGCACCCGCCCCTGCCGGCTTCCACCCCCGCGCCCGC
>NZ_JAPWHT010000695.1:0-3599 GCF_027270795.1 Streptomyces sp. ActVer | reverse complement strand
CCTGTTCCCACTGGGCGAGCTGACGACGATCTCCGGCACGCGGATCAGTTTCGGCGAGGGGCTCGGGCGGGCGCTGCTGATCGCGCTGGCCGTCGCCGCGTCACTGATCGGGATCGCGGCCCTCGGCCTGTTCGTCTCGACCCTGACGAACAGCGGGATCGCGGCGATGGCGACGACCGTCGGCCTGCTCATCACCGTCCAGATCCTCGACCAGATCCCCCAGCTCCAAGCGATACAGCCGTACTTCTTCTCGCACTACTGGCTGTCCTTCGCCGACCTCATGCGCGACCCGGTCTACTGGGACGACCTGATACGCAACCTGCAGCTCCAGGGGCTGTACGCGGCGGTGTTCGGCGCAGCCGCGTGGGCGCGGTTCACGGCGAAGGACATCACCGCGTAGGGCGCGCGGCCCTGGGGCCCGCTGGTGGCGCAGGCTTCAGCCGTCGTACGGGAAGCGGGCGAGCGGGGGCTCCTGCGCGAAGAACGTCTTGGCGCGGGTCAGGGCGGCGGAGTCGGTCAGGACGTCCCCGGGCTTGCTGCCGTTGCCGAGGAGGACTCCGCCGAATCGCATCCCCATGTACGCGGCCGAGTGGTTGAGCGTGCCGATCAGCGGGTCGGCGACCTCTTCCTCCTCGTGCGCGAGGGCCGTGACGCCCCACAGAGTGCGCCCGGCCATCGTCTTCTTGAAGTCGAGGCCCGGGGTGCGCAGCCAGCCCGACCAGTGGTCCAGATAGCGCTTGGTGTGCGCGGACACGGAGTACCAGTACAGCGGGGAGGCGATGACGAGGTCCGTCGCCGCGAGCGTGGCGTCGAGGAGCAGGGCCGTGTTGTCGCCGGACGGCCGGACGTGGTCGCTGTCGTGGCGCAGGTCCTCGAAGTCGGGCACCGGGTGCTCGGTGAGACTCAGCCAGCGCTGTGTGACACCGGCCGGCAGCTGTTCCGCGGCCTTGCGGGCCAGCAGCTCGGTGTTGCCGCTGTCGCGGGCGCTGCCCAGGATGAAGAGGAAACGGCGGGTCATGAGCGGCTCCGTCACGGAAGGCGTACGACGACTGCATGCGTACGCAGTATATGCACACGCATGCAGCCGTCGCCTACCCCGAGCCTGCCGGAGCCGATCGGGGTGGGCGGGAGCCGACCGGGGTGGGCCGGAGTCAGTCGGAGCGGGTCCGGCTACTCGGAGAGCTCCCACACCGCGTACGCCAGTGCGTCGCTGTTCCGGTTCAGGGCGGTGTCGTTGATGTTCGACGTCGTGTCGCACGAGGAGTGGTAGCAGCGGTCGAACGACTGGCCCGCCGTGCCGCCCCACTTGGCGGCCTGGGCCGCGGACTTGGTGCTGCTGGCGCCGGTGAAGACGCCGCCGACGGGGATGCCCGCGCTCTTGAAGGGGGCGTGGTCCGAGCGGCCGTCGCCCTCGGTCTCGATCTCGGTGGCGACGCCTATACCCGCGTAGAAGTCCTTGAGGGTCTTCTCGATGGCCGGGTCGTCGTCGTAGACGAAGTAGCCGGGGTTCGGCGATCCGATCATGTCGAAGTTGAGATAGCCGCTGATCTTGGCGCGGTTGGCGGTGGTGAGGCCGTTGACGTAGTTGCGCGAGCCGACCATGCCCAGCTCCTCGGCTCCCCACCAGGCGAACCGCAGATGCTTTGTGGGCTGGTACTGGGTGCGGGACACGGTGAGCGCGGCTTCCAGGAGGGCCGCCGAGCCCGAGCCGTTGTCGTTGATGCCGGCCCCCGAGGTGACGCCGTCGAGGTGGGAGCCCGCCATGACGACCTGGTTGGCGTCGCCGCCGGGCCAGTCGGCGATCAGGTTGTAGCCGACGCGGCTGGAGGCGGTGAACTGCTGGATGGTCGTGGTGAATCCGGCCGCGTCCAGCTGGGCCTTCACGTAGTCGAGGGACGCCTTGTAGCCGGTGCGGCCATGGGCGCGGTTGCCGCCGTTGGCGGTGGCTATGGACTGCAGTTGGGTGAGATGGGCCTTGACGTTGGCGACGGGTATGTCCGGTGCGGCGGCCACGCGCGCGGGCGCGGCGTCGGCTATCGCGCTCGTGGTGAGGAGTGCGGCGACGGCTATGACCGCGGCACCCGTGACACGTCCGGGAACAGAGAGCTTCATGTGGGGGGCTCCGAATTCCATGTGGGAATGGGTGCCTGATGGTGAAGCTGAGGTTGACGTTCCGTCAAGAGCGCAATCCGGTCAGGGGTGTTCGGATAGCGGATCCCTGGAGTTCACCTGGTCGCGGGCCGTTCGTGACACTCCGGGTGAGCTGTGGAAGGGCGGCCGTTCCCTGTTGCCGCGGACGGGTGGGCGGGTGGTCCTCCGTGGTTGCCGCGCACGGACGGACGCCCCGGTCGCCGCGGGTCCCCGCGTGTCAGTGCACGCAGAACTCGTTCCCCTCCGGGTCCGTCATCACCACCCACTCGCCGCCCTGCTCCTTCACCTCCCGGAGCACCGCCGCCCCCAGCCCGGTCAGCCGCGCGACCGCCGCCTCCCGCTGTCCGTCCCCGGTGTGTACGTCGATGTGCAGCCGGTTCTTGGCCGTCTTCGGCTCCGGTACGCGCTGGAAGAGCAGCCGTCGTCCGAGTCCGGTGCCGCTGTCCTTGTCGTACGGATCGTCGGGGTGGCGTACGGCCGCGGCGTCGCGCCAGGCCCGGCGGCCGTGCGACTCGACGGTGACCTCGGGCGGTACGGCGCCGAAGCCGAGCAGGCGCTCGACCAGGACGCTGTGGTCCTCGACCAGGTAGCCGAGCGTGGCGGCCCAGAAGTCGGCCTGGGCGTGTGGATCGGCGGCGTCGATGACGAGCTTCCAGTGCAGGGGCGCCGGTGCCGACGAAGGTGTCTGGGACTGGGGCTGGGTCTCTGTCACGTAACCACTTATAGTGGTTACGTGAGTGAGCGCGCAATGAAGTCGCCCGGACTGACTCTCGTGTCGTACGGGGGGAAGTCGTTCCGCTTCGATCCCGGGGCGCTGTGCATGGAGCTCGTGACGACGGGCGGGCCGGGGGAGTTCGCGCGGTTCGAGGCGTTGCACGAGCCCGCGGATCTGGTGCGGTGGGTGGAGCGGAGTCGTCTGCCCGGCGGGCTCGAAGTGACGGTCACGGAGGGGGAGTTGGCGCAAACGCGGGCCTTGCGGGATGCGGTCTTCCTGCTGGCCGCGGACCGGGCTCATGGGCGGTCTCTCCAGGCCCGTCATCTCGATGTCGTCAACGCCGCCGCGGCCGGGGCGCCGCTGGCCGCTCGGGTCGAGGCGGACGGGTCGCGTGGGTGGGCGCCGGGGGCCACCGGGGCGCGGTTGCTGGCCACCGTTGCGTGTGACGCGGTGGAGTTGTTCACCGGGCCGTATGCGGAGCGGATCCGTGAGTGCGGGTCCCACAACTGTGCGCTGCTCTTCGTCGACACCTCGCGGCCCGGGCGGCGGCGCTGGTGCGCGATGGAACACTGCGGCAACCGCGAGAAGGCCCGATCGCATCGGGCCCGCCTGGCGGAGGGGGGTGGCTGAGGCCTTCTTTCGCCCCCGCCGCCCCTACCTATTCCCGTCACTACTCAGGGGCTCCGCCCCCGAACCCCCAAAAGACTGCGCAGTTCCCCGCGCCCCTTTTAGG
>NZ_JAPWHT010000694.1:0-3607 GCF_027270795.1 Streptomyces sp. ActVer | reverse complement strand
GCCCTGACCGCCACCGCCGTTCTGCTGTCGGCGTCCCACGCCGGCGCCCTCGTACTCCCGGCCCCCTTCGGCGTCTGGGCGTCTCCCTGCCTGTCGGCACCGGACCCCGAAGCCGTCGAACGCGAACTCCGCCGCGGCTGCGCGGGCCTCCAACTGCCCGCCACAGCCCTCCTCGACGCGGCCGGCTGGACCCGGTGCGCCCCCTTCCTCGACATCCTCACCCGCCTCGGCAAACCCCTCTTCATCCACCCGGGCGCGGTCCAGCCCACCGCCGACGCCCCTCCGTGGTGGCCGGCCCTGGTCCCGTACCTGCACCAGATGCACGCGTCCTGGTTCGCCTTCCGCGCCTTCGGCCGCGCCCGCCACCCCCGCCTGCGCGTCTGCTTCGCCGCCCTCGCGGGCCTAGCCCCCCTCCACGGCGAACGGCTCGCGATCCGCGGCGGAGGGCGGGGCCAGGTCGACTTCGACGCGTTCTACGAGACCTCCTCCTACGGAACTCGCGCCGTGGACGCGGTCGTTCGTGCCGTCGGTATCGACGTGGTCGTCGGCGGCAGCGACCGCCCGTACGCACCTCCCGTCATCCCCGACCTCGGCGCGGCGGCCGCCATCCACGCGCTGCGCATCACCAACCCCGCCCGCCTCCTGTACGGCCGTGCCCGAGCCGTGTCCCCGTGGCGGACCCGACCCGAAGGGAGCCACTCATGACGTACGAGTCCCTGCCCGACCGCACCCTCGACAAGCGCGAACTCCAGGCGCTCGTCGACGACCTCGCCACCCGCCCCGACCTCTGGCGCGAACAGGTGGCCTTCTCCGACGAACAACGGCACTACGCGTCCTTGTACCGTGACGAATACGTCGACGTCTGGCTGCTCTGCTGGACCCGGCAGAACGACACCGGCTGGCACGACCACGACATCTCCTCCGGCGCCGTCGGCATCGTCCAGGGCGCGCTCCACGAGTCCAACCCCCGCATCGGCGGCAGCCACCTGTCCGTCACCGTCACCACCGGCGAGTCCTTCTGCTTCGGCCCCGAGCACATCCACCGGCTCACCGGCGCCACCGACGACGCCGTCTCGATCCACGCCTACTCGCCACCCCTGTGGCGCCTCGGCCAGTACGACATCACCGAGGACGGCCTGATGCGCCGCATCTCCGTCTCGTACGCCGACGAACTGCGCCCACTGGACACCCCGGCAGCCTGAGGCGGACTGGCCCGACCGATCGGCCCTCAGCTCTGACCCCGGTCGAGAGGAGCACTGACGGCGAGATCTTCATCGAGCTTCGCGACCACGGCGCCGGCGACGGACGGGGCGTAGCTCGCACCCCACGCCTCAACCGCACCGAGGAATCCGACAAGCCGCTCCCGAACCAGGCCCAGCAGCTCGGGCAGTTGAGCCAGCGGAAGCTCGATGGGAGGACCCTCCGGACGATCCCCATCGGGCCACAGCCGGGCAACCGCACCGGCATGCTCGATGCGCGGCGAGGGATCGTGGCCGAGCCACGGCTCGTCGCCGTTCAACAGATCAAGCCAGTCCCGCCAGTTCTCCAGCCCGAAACAGCACCCGGGCACCGCTGTGACCCCGGTGGCCGTGTCCCGTATCCGCAGGCCGCCGGGAGCAACGACGCACTCGGTCGCCACCAGACGCCCGACCTGCTCCAGGCTGTCCTTGGGCGCGCGTGGCCGGCGTTCCCGTTGCCCCTTGTTGTAGTCCGTCAGAACCGCCATGGCGGTGCCGAGCTCACATGACGACAGCTCGCCGGACAGAACCAGAAGCCGATCCGGAGGCGATTCGGCAACCGGCCACAGAGCGAAGTCGGCGGCCACGTATGTCTCCAGCACGGCATCCACGATCAGCACGCATCCAGTGTCTCCTGTCGGGACGAGGACGCCGCAATCAAGTCCTCCAGCGCTTGATCGGGACAGCGGCGGCGCCCAGCTTGCTCGGTCCGGTGGCAGCGGTTAACGTACAACCTAATGGTTGTACGTCAGGAGTCCGCCGAGCGAGCCGATCGCATGTTTCATGCCTTGGCCGATTCGACGCGGCGCGAGATCGTGGCTCTCACGCTGGCCGGTGAGTACTCGGTCTCGGATCTCGCCCGGCGGTTCCCGATGAGTTTCGCGGCCGTGCAGAAACATGTGGCGGTCCTGGAACAGGCTGGGCTGGTCACCAAGGAGCGGCAGGGCCGCGAGCAGCGAGTGCGCGGCAACGCGGACTCCCTGCGTGAGGCCCATCGGCTGCTGGACCAGCTGGCAGATGTGTGGCGTGGACGCATCGACAGGATCGGCGCGATCCTTGCCGATCCAGGTCCAGGTCCAGGTCCAGGACCAGAGTCAGGTCCGGAGTCAGGTCCAGAGTGCGGGCCCGATTTCCATCCCCACTCCGATCCCGAGAACGGCAAGGAGCACCTGTCATGACTGTGATCGATGTCCAGAAGAATCCTGAGGCTCTCGCGCTGACGATCACCGCGCGGTTCGACGCGTTGCCGGCGCGGGTGTGGCAGGTCTGGGAGGACCCTCGGCAGTTGGAGAGGTGGTGGGGACCGCCGACCTACCCCGCGACCGTTGTCGACCACGACCTGACTCCCGGCGGTGCGGTCACGTACTTCATGACCGGGCCGGAAGGTGACAAGCACTACGGGTGGTGGCGCGTCCTGACTGTCGACCGCCCGAACGGGCTGGAGTTCGAGGACGGCTTCGCCGATGACACCGGCAAGCCCAACTCGGACATGCCGACGATGATCGTCCGCGTGCGGCTCACCGCGGACGGCGAGGCCGCCACCCTGATGACGGTCGAGAGTACGTTCCCCACGGCCGAGGCGATGGAACAGCTGGTGTCCATGGGCATGGCCGAGGGCATGTCCGCAGGCCTGGGTCAGATCGACGCGCTGCTGGCCGAACCCGCAACCTGATGGCGGGGTGAGTCATCGACCCTTCTCAACCCGTCCGCGTGCGGAGGCTCCGCGCCAGGGTCGGGATCATCACCGCCGCAGGGACGAGGTGTAGCCCGAGGAGGGCGGTGGTGGTGGCGGTGTTCGCCCCGGCGAGGAGGGGCGGGACGAACGAGATCGCGGTCAGCGAAACTGCCGTCCAGATGAATCGCTCGGCGGGGCGAGCGCTCCAACGGAGAAGAGCGACGGCAATGACGACGCCCACGACCGAGAAGAAGCCGGTCACCACGGCGAACCCGGACAACGGTATCGTCTCGCCGCCGTCGGAGATCTCGAAGTCGACGCCGACAGCCTGGGCGAGCGCCGCGGCGAGGGTGGTGGCCACCACCGCCGCGAGCGTGGCAATCAGGCCGGTGCCAACGAGCCCGCGGAATGGGTGGGTGTGGCCGGTCCGGTCCGATGCCGGGCCTGCGACGACCCCGGTGTCATTCATGCTGTCCATGTCGTTCCTCCGTCATTCGGCAACTGGCGTACGGGGTCTGTTGATTGGCGTGCGGCGGTGTCGGCCCTTGGGGTCACGATGCGCACCCTCGCCGTGCGACGGCCGGGGTTCCGCAGGGCGCGGACGCCGGTGTCGCGGAGCCAGAACCCGGCGTCGCGTCCGAGGACCGGCCCGGGCTCGCCGTCGCGCAGCTCCAACTGCACCCGTCCGCGGGTG
>NZ_JAPWHT010000693.1:0-3620 GCF_027270795.1 Streptomyces sp. ActVer | reverse complement strand
GCCTCGGTACCGGCCGCCCGCCGGTGCCCGTTCTCCGTCGCGTCCCGCAGCCCGAGCGCGGGCGCCACCGCCTCGGCCTTGCGGGCCCGCTCCATGCGCGCCTGGGCCTCCCGGTGGGCCCCGGACCGCTCCTCAAGCCGGGCGGCCCGCTCCCGTGCCTCGGCGAACCGGCGCTGGAGCCGCGCCACTTCCCGTACGTCCTCAAGTACGTGATGCGCGGCGGCCTGGGCCGACTCGGCGGCCGCCTGCGCGCAGTGGGCGACCGTGAACCTCTCGCGGGCCGTGCTCCTGGCGATCGCCGCCCACTCCAGTACGGACTCGGCGAGGCCCGGGTCGCCCGGCGACAGGTCGGGCAGCGGCAGCTCCACGATGTCACCGGCCGCCTGCTGCATGCGGTGGCCGTCGGCCAGCAACTCCGCGTCCGCCGCGCGGACTTGGGTCTCCGCGGCGCGGCGGAGCTCGGCCAGTCGCTGTTCGACGGCGGCGAAGCGGCGGGTGTCGAAGAGCCGGCCGAGGAGCTTGCCGCGGGCCTCGGCGTCGGCTCGCAGGAAGCGTGCGAAGTCGCCCTGGGGCAGCAGCACGACCTGGCAGAACTGCTCGCGGCTCATGCCGAGCAGTTGGGTGATCTCCTCGCCGATCTCCTGGTGGGAGCGGCTGAGGTCCTTCCAGGAGCCCGCCGGCGCGTCGTACTCGCGCAGCCAGCTCTGTGCCTTCTCGGTCGTCGTGCCCGCGCCGCGCTTCTTGGGGCGCTCCCAGGGCGGCTGCCGGGTGAGCTCCAACCGGCGGCCGGCCACGGTGAGTTCGAGGGTCACCTCGGTGCGGGTGGCGGCCAGTGCGTGGTCGCTGCGCAGGGAACCTCCCTGGCGGGCGCCCGGTACGGATCCGTACAGCGCGAAGCAGACGGCGTCCAGGACGGACGTCTTGCCCGCGCCCGTCGGCCCGTGCAGCAGGAAGAGCCCGGCGGCCGACAGGTCGTCGAAGTCGACCTCCTGGGCGCCGCCGAACGGCCCGAAGGCGGTGATGTGCAGCCGGTGCAGCCTCATCGGGCCCCCGCCCCCTCGATGTGCATGTGCAGGTCGTACGTCTTCACCGGGCTCCCCGTGGGGCCCGCCTCACCGGACGGCTCGTACGGAGGGTTCACCGGGCGACCTCACGGACCGTGTCGTCGGCGCGTACCGTGTCGAACACGTCCTGGAGCACGGCCTGTTCGCGTGCGTCGGGTCCGGCGCCGCGCACATGGGCCACGAAGTCCTCCGCGATCTCCTGGTCGCTGCGGCCGGCCAGCCGCCGGGCGTACGAGACGTCGGGGTCGTCCGGTGCCCTCTCGGGCTCGAAGACGAGGCTGAGCGTGTGCGGGAAGCGCTCCGCGAGCCGGGCCATGGGATCGGCGGGGCGCACCGGGTCGGTGAGCGTGGCCTCGACCCACGCCTCCTCGTGCCGAGCGAGGTCCGGATCGACGAGCAGGTCCTCCAGATGCCCCCGGACACGGGCGAGGGTGCGCGGCACCGGGCAGTCCAGGCGCTCGGCCGCGACCGAACCCTCGGCTCCCAGGTCGACGAGCCACATGGTCTTGCGGTGGTCGCTCTCCGAGAAGGAGTACGGCAGCGGCGATCCCGAGTAGCGCACGCGCTCGGTGATGGTCTGGCTGCCGTGCAGATGCCCGAGCGCGGCGTAGTCGACGCCGTCGAAGACCCCGGCCGGTACGGCGGCGACCCCGCCGACCGTGATGTCCCGTTCGCTGTCGCTGGCCTCGCCGCCGGTGACGAAGGCATGGGCGAGGACGACGGAACGGGTGCCACGCGCGCGCGTGGCGAGGTCGGCGCGGACCCGGTCCATGGCTGCGGCGAGCACGGCCTCGTGGCCCGCCTTCTCCACTCCGAACTCGTCCTTCACCAGCGCCGGTTCCAGATACGGCAGTCCGTAGAAGGCCACCTCACCGAACGCGTCCTCCAGCAGCACCGGTGTGCCGCACGCCGAGGGGGCGGTCCGCAGATGGATGCCCGCGCGGTCGATGAGTCCGGCGCCGACGCCGAGGCGGCGCGCCGAGTCGTGGTTCCCGGAGATCATCACCGTGGGCACTCCGAGGTCCGCCAACCTGTGCAGGGCCTCGTCGAAGAGCTCGACCGCGGCCAGCGGCGGCACCGCCCGGTCGTACACGTCCCCCGACACGACCACCGCGTCCACGTCGCGCTCGCGCACGGTCGTGACGAGGTGGCCGATGAACTCGGCCTGGGCACCGAGCATGTTCACCCGGTGGAACGCCCGGCCCAGATGCCAGTCGGAAGTGTGCAGAAGCCTCATGATCCCCGAGACTAACGGCCGGGTCGGACATCACGGGCGGCTACTCCCGTATCGGCCCGCTACGGGAGCCTCTGCTCCTCTTTGCGCCTCTGTGGCACCTGAGCCCTTGTGTGTCCCCGTATGCGCTGCGCCCTATACGTCCCCGTATGCCTCGCCGCCCAGTTCGAAGCCGGCGGTCCCGGCCGTGACGTCGGCCAGCCAGCCCCGGAAGGCCTCGACATCGGCGTCCGGCAGCCCGATCTCGATGGTGACGGCCTCTCCGTAGCGCACGTCGCGCACCTCGCGGCCGGTCGACCGCAGATCGTTCTCCACCTTGCCCGCCCGCTGGTGGTCGACCGTCACCGTGGCCAGACGAAAGCGTTTACGTGTGATCATGCCGAGGGTGTCCAGGGCCTCGCCCACGGCGCCGCCGTAGGCCCGGATGAGACCGCCCGCGCCGAGTTTGACGCCCCCGTAGTAGCGGGTGACGACCGCGACGACGTACCGCATGTCGCGCCGGAGCAGCATCTGGAGCATCGGGACGCCCGCCGTGCCGCCCGGTTCCCCGTCGTCGCTCGCCTTCTGGACGGAGGCGTCGGCGCCGATGACGTACGCGAAGCAGTTGTGCGTCGCGTCGGCGTGCTCCTTGCGGACGGCGGCGAGGAAGGCCTGGGCCTCCTCTTCGGTGGCCGCCGGCGCCAAAGCGCAGAGGAAGCGTGAGCGGTTGACCTCGGTCTCGTGCACGCCTGCGCGGGCCACCGTGCGGTACTCGTCCTGCATCGGGCCAGCGTATGCGCTGCACGCGCGCGTGCGGCCGTCCGGTCCGCCGCGACCGGCCCTCCTCGCGGGCGGGGCCCGGCTCACCGTCGGTCCGGGCTGCTGCCCCGCCTGCTGCCCCCTACCGTCCCGGCTTCTGTCCCCGCGGCACGATCATGTCGGTGAGCAGTGCCGTGCCGGGTCCGAGGGAGCCCCGGTCGTCGCCGTGTTGGACGAGGACCGCGATCGCCGACGTGGGGAACTTCGTCCGTACGTCGTCCAGCGCGTCGTCGAGGCTGTCGCCGGCCAGGGTGAGCACCAGCTCCTCCAGACCGGGGTTGTGCCCGACCAGCAGCAACGTCTTGGTGTGCGCGGACACTTCGCGCACCACGTCGAGCAGTTCGGGCACGCCGGCCCCGTACAGCCGCGGGTCGTGGCGTACGGGAGGCGGTGTGCCCCACTGTCCGGCGGTCAGCTCCCAGGTCTGCCGGGCGCGTACGGCGGTGGAGCAGAGCGCCAGGTCGGGCAGGCAGTCGATGCCGGCGAGCGCACGGCCGGCGGCCGGGGCGTGGCCGCGCCCGCGC
>NZ_JAPWHT010000692.1:0-3624 GCF_027270795.1 Streptomyces sp. ActVer | reverse complement strand
GACCTCGAAGTTCGGGGTCGCGCTGCGGGACGAGGGGGCGCGCGAGTGGGTCGTGCGGGCGTATCTGGACCGGCCGTGGCTGACCCGGCTGCACGCGCACTCCGGTTCGCAGGGGATGCCGCTGGAGCTGATGGCCCGCGCGGTCACGGAGACGTACGTGCTCGCGGAGGAGATCAACGGGCGGGCCGGGCGGCGGCAGATCGACACGCTCGACATCGGCGGCGGCCTGCCGGTGAACTTCGGGTCGGACGCCCACACACCCACGTACGAGGAGTACGCGCGGCTGCTCGCCGAGACCGTGCCGGGGCTGTTCGACGGGCGGTACGGGCTGGTCACGGAGTTCGGGCGGTCGCTGCTCGCCAAGCACGGGGTGGTGCTGGCGCGGGTCGAGTACGCGAAGTCGGCCGGCGGGCGGGCGATCGCGGTGACGCACGCGGGGGTGCAGGTGGCGGCCCGCACGGTGTACGCGCCGCGGTCCTGGCCGCTGCGGGTGGCCGCGTACGACACGAAGGGGCGGCCCAAGGCGGGGCCCGACGTGGTGCAGGACGTGGCGGGTCCCGCGTGCTTCGCGGGCGACCTGCTGGCGGAGGGGCGGTCGATGCCGTTGCTCGAACAGGGCGACTACGCGGCCGCGTTGGACACGGGCGCGTACTACTTCGCGCACCACTACGCGTACAACTCCCTCGCGCGGCCCGGGATCTACGGCTTCGGTCCCGACGGGGCCGGCGGGGTGCGGTTCGCCGTGGTCCGGACGCCGCAGACGCTCGACGAGATCGTGGCGGAGTCGGGAGGGGCGCACGCGGGGTCGCTGACGGACATGTTCTGAGGCGCCCCCGCCGGGGCGAAGCTCTGATGAACCTCTGAGACGGGCCCCGACCGGCATCCCGCGCGCGGCACAGGGAACACGTCCCCGCACGGGTCACCGATCGGGGGAGGTTCTCTTGCCCACCGCAGAAACCACCGCGGGTGAACATGGCCGAGGAGACGAAGGACCCCGTGCGCACGTTCCCGCGGGCGATCTTCGTCGGTGTGGCGGTCACGGGCACGATCTACGTACTCGTGGCTGGTCTCGTCGCTCCTGGTCGACTACAAGGTGCTGGAGGGGTCGAGCGGCCCGCTGCTGGAGGTCGTGAAGACGGGCGGTGTCGACTTCCCGCACAAACTCTTCGCGCTCATCGCCCTGTTCGCCGTCACCAACTCCGCGCTGATCAACATCATGATGGCCTCGCGCCTGTGCTACGGCATGGCCAACGAACGCATTCTGCCGCGCGGCATGGCCCGGGTCCTGCCCACGCGTCGCACACCCGTGGTCGGCATCGCCTTCGTGACGCTGCTCGCGATCGGGCTGGTCTCCACGGGCGAGATCGAGGGCCTGGGCGACACGACGTCGTTCCTGCTCCTGTGCGTGTTCGCCGTGGTCAACATCGCGGTTCTGGTCCTGCGCCGCGACACCGTCGATCACCAGCACTTCCGTACGCCGACCGTGCTTCCGGTGCTCGGCGCCCTCACCGCCCTGATCCTCGCCGGCCCGCTGGCCGACCGCCCCGCGGACGTCTACATCCGCGCCGGAGTGCTGCTGGCCGTCGGGGTGGGTCTGTGGGCGCTGAACAAGGTGGTGCTGCGTGTAAGGAGCGAGGACTGAAAGGGAAAATCCACACACTCTAGCCAGCCGCTGGCATGTTCCTCAGGAAAATGCCAGAACTATCACTCCTCGCGCACACGTTGCGTAGTTTCGGCGTTACTCAGCCGAACCACAACGGGCGGGAGGGAAGCACCGTGCCCGGAATCGACGAGTGCCTGCTG
Organism: Streptomyces sp. ActVer; assembly: GCF_027270795.1. NCBI lineage: Bacteria > Bacillati > Actinomycetota > Actinomycetes > Kitasatosporales > Streptomycetaceae > Streptomyces > Streptomyces sp. ActVer. Next base: position 1,821 of record NZ_JAPWHT010000692.1, on the reverse strand, counting down.
GAGGCCATGAGACTGCCCGGAGCCCGGGGAGCCTCGGTGGTCGACTGGACCAGCGGACTGGCTCTTGGCACGGTCGGGGACTCACCCAACGGAGACCACGAGGCCACCGCGGCCGAGGCGGCGGAACTCGCCCGTCTGGCCGCGGAGCACAAGGCATTCGCCCCCGAGGAAGGAGCCGACTGGTCCGGCGGACAGCCGCCGGTCGAAGATCTCATCATCTGCAACAAGGACAGCTACCACGTCCTGCGCTTCGTCCGTACGACGTTCGACAGCAGTGTGTTCCTGCATCTGTGGCTGGGTCGTTCGGACGGCAATCTCGCCCTGGCCCGCATACGTCTGGGCGAGATGGCGGAACGGCTGGTGGTGGGGTGACCACGGTGGAGGCACGCCCCCTGCCCGGCCGCGACAGAGCCGACGACACGTCGGACCGCGTCGGGACGGACCGCACCACTCCGCAACACGCCACCCCGCAACACGCCACCCCGGGCCGCGGCTCCCCGAACCGCGCGGAACCACGGTCCGGCATCCCGCCCACGCTCAGCCCGATGCTCAGCCGTCTCGCCGAGGAGCGCGCCACCGGCGTCCTGACGCGGGAACGCGGCGTGCTGTATCTGGTCGAGGGCCAGGTGGTGCACGCCGAGAGCCCGGCGACACCCGGCCTCGACGTGCTGCTCACCACCCGCGGCGCACTGGGCTCGGACGGCTGGTGGGAGGCGGTCTCGGAGGCAGGGGCCGAGCGGCGGGTCGGACGGTTCCTGGTGGACAGCGGGCGACTGACGGCGGGCGCTCTGGAGCTGTGCCACCTGGGCGCGCTGTACGACGCGGCGTTCTTCACGCTCGGCCCGAGCAGCGGTCCGGCGCGCTTCCGTTACGGGGTCGCGCACTGGATCGGGCCCGTGCGGCCGGTCTCCGTGGACGCGGTGGAGCGGGAGACGCTGCGGCGTCGCGATCTCCTTCACCGCATCTGGCCGGAGCCGGGCACGGACACCGAGCCGCTCGTACGGACCGGCCGTGCCGTCGACTCGGCCCTGCCTCCGCGTCAGCGCACGGTCCTCGACCAGGTGGACGGTGAGCGCACGGCGTCGGACATCTCGCTGGTGCTCGGCCGTCCGGGATTCCACACCCTGGTCGACCTCCGGCGGCTCGCGGCCGCCGGAATCGTGACGACGCGATCGCCGACGATCACGTCCGGACCGGTTCCGTCCGGACCGGTCGCGAATGGGCCGGGCTCGTCCGGACCGGACGGATCCCGGACACCGCAAGAAGCACCCGCACCCCCCTTGTCCCCGGTCTCCACGGTGGTCGCGCAGGCCGCGGAGGCGGCGCAGGCGTCGGCAGATCCCGACGTCGCCCTGCTGCGCCGGCTCAGAGACGCCTTGGAGGCCTTGTGATCCGCGCGCTCCGACAGCGTGCCGAGAGGAGACAACTGATGGCGGCCGAGGCCGAAGTCCTCGACGAACTACACCGGTTGCGGGCCCGAGTGCCCCAGCTGACGGGTGCCCTCGCGGCCAGCGTCGACGGCCTCGTGCTGGCCCAGGACACCCCGGGCGTGGAGCCGGAGGGGCTCGCCGCGCTCACCGCCGCCGCGCTGGGAGTCGCCCTGCGCATGGCGGACGCGACCGGAAGGGGCGATTTCCGCGAGCTGCTGCTGCACGGCGAGCACGGCTATCTGGCGACCTACGCGGCGGGACCGTCCGCCGTGCTGACGCTGCTGGCCGGCGACCGGGCGAACGTCGGCCGGCTGCACCTCGAAGGGCGCCGCTCCGGAACCCGGATCGGGGAGCTCGTCGAGGCCGCGGTCGAGAGCCGGCCGACCCCGGC
>NZ_JAPWHT010000691.1:0-3635 GCF_027270795.1 Streptomyces sp. ActVer | reverse complement strand
GTCGGCGTCGGCGTCGGCGTCGGCGTCAGTAATCCGTGTCCTTGCCGAGGAACAGTTCCGCGAAGCCGGTCGCCGCGGCGGGTGAGGCGAGGATCCGCCGCAGCCTGGCCATCGAGGTACCCGCCTTGAACGGATCGCCGGACGAGGCACCGTGGTACACGTCGGAGAGCCACTGCGAGAACTCCTGGTACTGCCACACCCGCCGCAGACAGGCAGCCGAGTAGCCGCGCAGCCCGCTGTCGTCCCCCTTGCCGTAGTACGCGACGAGCGCGTCGCCGAGCAGCAGGGAGTCGTGGATCGCGAGGTTCATGCCCTTCGCGCCGATCGGCGCGAGGAGGTGGGCCGCGTCGCCGGCGAGATACAGCCGCCCGTACACCATCGGCTCCACCACGTAGTTGTGCATGGCCAGGACCCGCTTCTCGATCAGCTTGCCCTCGTTGAGCGGCCGGGCCCCCTCCGCCCCGAGGCGTGCGTGGAGCTCGGCCCACACGCGCTCGTGCGACCAGTTCTCCGGGTCGTCGCCCGGCGGGCACTCCAGGTAGTAGCGGGTGACCTGCGGGCTGCGGGCCATGTGCCCGGCGAACCCGCGCGGGTGGATGCCGAAGACGACACAGTCGGAGGACGGCGGCGCCTCGGCCAGCAGCGCCAGCCAGCCGACACCGAAGTCGTGCCGGGCGACGGTGACGTGCTCCACGGGCATACGGTCCCGGGTCACCCCGCGTGCGCCGTCGCAGCCCGCGATGAACTCGCAGTCCAGGCGGACCCGTTCGCCCGTCTCGGGATCCGTGTACGCCACCGAGGGCCGGTCCGTGTCGATCCCGGCCGGCTCGACGTCGCGGACGCCGAAACGGATGTCGCCGCCCCGGACGTCCGCGTACTCCCGCACCAGGTCCGTCACCAGCAGCGGCTGCGGGTACACGTAGTGCCGGTGGCCCGACACGTCGGCGTACGGGAACCTGTGGCGCTCTCCGGCGAACCGGAACTCGCACTCGGTGTGCGCCACGGTGTTCTCCAGGAGCCGGTCCGCCAGGCCCCGCCCCTCCAGCGCGCGGACCGCCCACTCCTCCAGGAAGCCCGCGCGCGGCCGCTGTTCGATGAAGTCCCTGCTCTCGTTCTCCAGCACCACGCAGTCGACGGAGGCGGCCCGGAGGATGTTGGCGAGGGTCAGTCCCGCGGGCCCCGCCCCCACGATGACGACGCGGGTGCGCTGCGCGCGGGCGGGAGCGGGGGCGGACGGAGCGGAGGCGTCTGCGGTCATGCGAACAGTATGGCGAATCCGGTGTGGCCCGATTGTCAACTCGAAGCCTGCCGGGTGGGGTTGGCGGACGGGTCGGGAATGGCCGCGCCGGTGACGGAAGCGGTGGCCGCGACCGTGGTGGGTGCGGCCGTGGCGGGTGCGGCCGTGGCGGGTGCGGCGGGGGCTCCGGCTGTCGGCGGTTTCGTACGGCTTCTGAGGCCGAAGGACGACAGCAGCGCGCCCAGTGTCACCATCCCCACCGGGACGATCAGGGCCGCGCGGAAGGCGGAGAGGGTGGCGTCCGGGTCGGAGCCTGCGGAGGCGCCGGAGGAGGCCAGGCCGTACACCGCCGTCACCGCCGAGATGCCGATCGCCGAGCCGAACTGGGTGGCGGTGTGCAACAGACCGCTCGCCAGGCCCTGTTCGGACTCCGCCACACCGTCCGTCGCCGCGATCGTGAGCGGACCGTAGGCCAGCGCGAAGGCGGTGCCCGCGATGATCAGGGTCGGGAACATCGCCGCGTACGACCAGTCCATTCCCACGGGAAGGAAGAGCCCGTACGCGACGACCGCCAGGACGAAGCCGCCGAGGATCACCTTGGCGTGGCCGAAGCGGGTGACCAGGCGCGGGGTGAGCGTGGGGGCGAGGATCGCGTCGCAGCCCAGCACCACCAGGGCGATCGCCGTCTGCAGGGAGGACCAGCCGCGCAGTTCCTGGAGGTAGAGCGTCAGGACGAACTGGAAGCCGAAGAAGGCGCCCACGAAGAGGAGCGCGCCGAGATCGGCCCGTACGACGGAGCCGGTGCGGAGGATGCCGAGGCGCACGAGGGGGGTGGGGGTGCGGCGTTCGACGGCGACGAAGACGACGAGCAGGGTGGTCGCTGCGAGGGCGGCTCCGGCGGTCAACTGCCAGCCGTCCAGGCCGTGTTCGAGGCGGATGACGGCGTACGCGGCGAGCAGCATGGCGGCCGCGGCGGTGCCGGCGCCGAGGATGTCGAACCCTTCGGTACGCCGCCGGGGGCGCCCGGGGCTCTTCTCGGGTTCCTGGTTCTCGGGTTCCGCGTTCTGGCGTTCCGCGTTCTGGCGTTCCCCGTTCTCGGGTTCCGCGGTGCGCGGCTGGTGCGGGATCAGGCGTACCGCCGCCACGAGCAGGGCGCCCGCGAGCAGGACCGGGGCGAAGAAGACCCAGCGCCAGCCCAGTTGGGTGAGCAGGCCGCCGATGACCAGGCCGAGGGAGAAGCCGCCGGCCGCCGTGCCCGCGAAGACCAGCAGCGCCTTGTTGCGCTGCTCGCCCTCCTCGTACGACGTCGTGATGAGGGACAGCGCGGCCGGGGTCATGAACGCGGCCGAGACGCCGGTGACGAAGCGGGCGACGATCAGCGTCCAGCCCTCCGTGGCGAAGCCGCCCAGGCCCGAGAAGGCGAGGAAGACCGTCAGCCAGGTGAGGAACATCCGGCGGCGGCCCAGCAGGTCGGCCGCGCGGCCGCCGAGCAGGGTGAAGCCGGCGTAGCCGAGCACGTACGCGCTCATCACCCAGGCCGCGGTGTCGGTCGCCAGGTCGAGGTCGGATCTGATGGAGGGGATCGCCACCGCCAGCATGGCGACGTCGATGCCCTCCAGGAAGATCGTTCCGCAGAGGACGAGCAGCAGGGCCCAGGCACGGGTGCCCATCACGACTCCTTGGGTCGACGAAGGGGCGGTTACCCGAATGAGGGTCGGTTCCCTCTTGTAACCGGTGCCAGCCTGCGGCAGCATCGGCGGACATGGAAGAAGGCACTTTGGAGTCACCGAGTAAGTGCGCGGTAACCATGGACGGCGAGGACACCGATCCCTTCCAGTGGGACACCCGGGAGGACTGCCAGGTGCGGCAGATCCTCGACCGGGTGGCCGACAAGTGGTCGCTCCTCGTGATCGCCCTGCTCGACAACCGGCGGTTGCGGTTCACCGAGTTGCGGCGGGAGATCGACGGGGTGAGTCAGCGGATGCTGACGGTGACGCTGCGGCAGTTGGAGCGGGACGGGCTCGTGAAGCGGACCGTGCATCCTGTGGTGCCGCCTCGGGTGGAGTACGAGCTCACTCCCCTCGGCGGGACCCTCCACTCGACCATCCGGTCGCTGGTGTCCTGGACGGAGGCCCACCAGGGGGAGATCGCGGCGGCCCGGGAGGCTTATGACGAGCGGGTGGGGGCCGCTGGTTGAGGGGGCGGGCGGTTTTCGCCCCCGCCGCCCCTACCTATTCCCGTCCCCTGGGGCTCCGCCCCAGACCCCGTGGGGTGGGTTGTCGGGTGCGGGTGCGTTGTGGCTGGTCGCGCGGTTCCCCGCGCCCCTAAAAGGGGCGCGGGGGACTGCGCAGTCTTTTGGGGGTTCGGGGGCGGGGCCCCAGATCGGGAGAGCGTCGGG
>NZ_JAPWHT010000690.1:0-3638 GCF_027270795.1 Streptomyces sp. ActVer | reverse complement strand
GCGAGGGTGCCGCCGACGAACACTTCACCACCCTGGACGGCGTCTCGCCCGAGGAGATACCCCAGACCCCGTGTCGCGATGTCGTCCTCGGCCTGGACACCCGGCGACCCAGTGACGAGGTGATCGAGTTCGCCTTCGAGTCCGCACGCCGCTGCGGCGCCACGCTGCACGTGATCCACGCATTCGGAACGCCGCGGGTCCAGCCGGCCGACGGACCGTGGGCCCCGGTGACCGGGCCGGAGCTGATCGCGGCACAGGAACACGCCATGGTCGCGACCCTGCGCCCGTGGTGCGAGAAGTTCCCGGAGGTCTCCGTGGTCGAGACCGTCTCCGAGGAACGGCCCGCCACCGCGCTGGTGCGGGCGTCGTCCGGAGCCTCCCTCGTCGTCCTGGGGCGCCGGACCCGGGACAGCCACCTCGGCACTCACGTCGGCGCCGTCACGCACGCGGTGCTGCACCACGTCGGCTGCCCCGTCGCCGTCGTCCCGCACGACTGAACCGGTGCTGTGACGGTGCTCCGGGCACCAACGGCCCAAGGGAGGGAACAGTCATGACCGCACGTCACGTAGTCGTCGGGGTGGACGGCTCCGTCATCGCCGTTCGAGCACTGGACCTGGCCGCCGACGAGGCAGCCCTGCGCGCCACCACGCTGGAGATCGTGTACGCCGTGCCCGACCTCGACGAAGCCGGCCCTGTGCTGGCGTCCGCCGCCTCACGGGTGGGCCACCGCCACCCGCGCCTGCCGGTCGTCACCGTCCCTGCCGAGGGACACTCGGCGGCCGTCCTGGCGGAACGCGGACGCGAGGCCGCGCTGACCGTCGTCGGCTGCCGGAGTCTCGGCGGGTTCGCGGGCACGGTGTTCGGCTCGGTGAGCCGGCGCCTGGCCGCGCACGCGCCCGGTCCGCTGCTGGTCGTACGCGGCGACTCTCCGCCGCACCTGCACAACGAGGTACTGCTCGTCCTCGACGCCGAGGACGACGCGGACACGGCGGCGTTCGCCTTCCAGGAAGCGGAACTCCGTGGGGCTTCACTGCGGATCTTCCGGTCCTCGGCGGATCGGACCCCGGTACCGGTGCCAGTGCCGCATCGACGGAGCGAGTGGACCGCGTCGTACCTCCCGGCCGGTGACCCGTCGGCGGCGCTCGGCGATCGGCATCCTCTTGTCCGGACGGGGAGCCAAGACGCCACCTCGACGCAGACGCTGCTGGAGGCCACACGTACGGCGGACCTCGTCGTGGCCGCCTGCCGACCCGAGCAGGGCGGGCTCGGCCGCCGTCTCGGTTCCCCGGCACGGACGTTGCTGCATCGGGCCCACTGCCCGGTGCTGCTCGTTCCCGCCGGGCAGGAGAGCGCCGGGCCCTCGGCCTCGTGAAAGAACTCCGCCGCGCCGGGCGCCGGGAGCACGGGCTGCCGGCCCTGTCGGCCTACTGAGTGTCGCCCCGGGCGCGATTCCACTCCCGGTACGCCGCGACAGCGGTGGGGAGCGTCGGGAAGACCAGACCGGCGCCGACCGACTTCGTCAGTCCGTACGCGACCAGTTCGTCCATCAGGTCCTGCTTCACGCGGGCGAGGGCGAACACGATGCCGCGCCGGGTCAGTTCGAGTCGCAACGCGTCGACGGCGTCCAGGGCGGTGATGTCGACCTCGACGTTGGCCTCGGTGTTGAGGACGAACCAGCGGACCGGGTCCTCCTGTTCGTCGACTGCCGCCAGGGCCCGGTGCCGGAAGTCCTCGGCGTTGGCGAAGAACAGGGGCGAGTCGTAGCGGTAGACCAGCAGGCCGGGGATGGTGCGGGCCTGCGGATAGTCCTCGATGTCGTGCATGCCGGCCACACCGGGGACCACTCCCTCGACGGCATCGTGCGGACGGGCCACGCGGACCAGCAGCTCCGCGACCGACAGGCCGACGGCGACGATCACGCCGTACAGGATGTCCAGAGCCAGTACCCCGGCCAGGCAGCCGAGGGCCAGCAGCAGTTCCCGGCGGCGGAAGGACGCCAGCCGGCGGAAGCCCGCCAGGTCGATCATGCGGACGGCGGCGTACACGACGAGCGCGCCCAGTACGGCCGAGGGCATGCGGGTCAGCAGAGGGCTGAGGAAGAGCAGCACCGCGAGGACCGCCGCACCGGCGACCAGCGAGTACGCCTGGCTGCGGGCGCCCGCCGAGGCGGCGAGTGCGGTCCGGCTGGCGCTGCTGCTCACCGGGAAACCGTGCAGTGCGCTCGCACCCAGGTTCGCCGCACCGAGGGCCAGGAACTCCTGGTTGGGGTCGAGGCCGGGGCCCTGGTCGTCGGAGGAGCGGCCGGTGAAGGCCCGCGCGGTGAGGATGAAGTCCGTGTAGCCGACGAGGAGGACTCCGAGGGCCGGGAGGACCAGGTTGGCGAGTTCGGTCAGGTCGGGCACGGCGAGGCCGGGCAGCCCCGACGGGACCTCGCCGATCACCTTGATGCCGTACCGGTCGTCGAGGTCGAACACGGCCACGGCCGCCGTGCCGAGCACCACGGCCAGCAGGGGGCCGGGGACCGCCCGGAAGAACCGCGCCACGGTGAAGAGGAACGCGAGCGCGACGGCGCCGAACAGCAGCGTCGCCGCGTGGACCTGCGTCAGGTGCCGTACGAAGGACCACAGTTGGGCGAAGAAGGCGGAACCCGTCGTGCTCACGCCGGTGAGCTTGGGCAGCTGGTCCATGATCATGATCAGTGCCACGCCCGCGAGGTAGCCGATCAGGACGGGCCGGGAGAGCAGGTCCGCGAGGAACCCCAGCCGCACCGCCCACGCCACCAGGCACAGCAGGCCCACCGTGAGTGCGAGGGCGGCCGCCAGTGCGGCGTAGCGGTCCGGGTCTCCGGCGGCCAGCGGGGCGACCACGGTCGCCGTCATCAGCGCGGTCGTCGACTCGGGGCCGACCGACAGCAGGCGTGAGGAGCCGAACACGGCGTACAGCGCGAGTGCGGGCAGGATCGCCCACAGTCCGGCGACCGGCGGCAGACCCGCGACGCCCGCGTACGCCATCACCTGGGGGATGAGGTACGCGGCCACGGTCACGCCGGCCAGCAGGTCGCCCTTCAGCCACGAGCGCCGGTAGCCGAGGAGCATGCCGACGCCGGGCGCGAGGTGCCCGAGGAGAGTGCCGAGCCCCTGTGCCGGACGGTCCCCCGGAACGTGCCCGCCCGCGCTCCTTGCCATGAGTCTCCTTCTGCCGTGTGACCTCAGGATCCACCGAGGGGCGGACGGCCGCGAGACGCGGACCCGGGCGAAGGAAACCTACAGGCACTGCGGTCCCCTTACCGGCAGCCCAACCGGCTCTGTGGAAAGGGCCGTTCAGCCCCGTCGCCGCGGACCTTCGGCATCCGGCGACGCTCGCCCGGCGCGACCAGAGTGATGGGTGTCGGACAACGACCGGAACATTCCCGATTCCCCGAAGGGACCATCACCATGGCCGTGCACGAGCATCCTCGCCGGAGCCCGGGGTTCCACCTGCCGTTGTTCCGTGGGAACCGGACCGCCGCCACCTCCGAGTCCGCCGTGTCGGCTCGTACCGACACGCACACGGCGCGGGCCTACGCCTTCGCGTCGCTGCGCCTGCTCACGGGGTTCGTGTTCCTGTGGGCGTTCCTCGACAAGACCTTCGGCTTCGGC
>NZ_JAPWHT010000068.1:0-31818 GCF_027270795.1 Streptomyces sp. ActVer | reverse complement strand
CGCGCCGCCGAGGACTCCGGCGGTCGCCAGGCCCGCGCCGAGCAGACCCGCGCGGCGCAGCATGGAGCGGCGCGACCGCTGGTCGGGCGTCAGGGCCTCGTCGGGCACGGAGGTGTCGAAGGCGGCCGGAAGGCTCGTACCGCCTTCGTGAGCGTGGTCGTGGTCGTGGTGGTGGTGCCCGTGTCCATGCCCGTGGCTGTGCCCCATGTCGGCCTCCCATGTCGAGCGCCGCCGGTGCGGACGCGCGGTATGGAGACTCGATGCGAAACATGAACTTTGGTCAACGCCACGGTGATCGCAGGGCGACGCCGACACGGCAGGTCGCCTCGTCTCCCACTGTTCCCCCAACTGCCCTTGTCCGTCACACTGGTTGACCTTGAACCTGAACAACATTCAGGTTCCGGCATTTCTGGTTCCTCCGCTCGTCCCTCTGATCGTCCCCGCTGTTTCCTCCGACTGGAGACACCCCCACCATGAGAAGACTCATCGGCTCCCTGATGGCCGGCGCGCTGGCCCTCGCCGGGCTCACCGCCGTCGCCTCGACCCCCGCCACGGCGGCCGCTCCTTCGTCCGGCACCTTCAACGTCCTCACGTACAACGTCGCGGGCCTCCCTGAGCTGCTGAGCTCCGGGAACCCGGAGGTGAACACCCCGCTGCTCGCCCCACGCCTCGGGGCGTACGACATAGTCAACGTGCAGGAGGACTTCAACTACCACGCGGCGCTGTACGCGGGCGACAACCACCCGTACCGCACGGCGACCAGCGGCGGTGTGCCCTTCGGCGACGGGCTCAACACCCTCTCGGACTACACGTTCGACGACTTCGAGCGGGTGCGGTGGAACGACTGCACCGGCACCAACTGCCTTACCCCCAAAGGCTTTTCGCTCGCGCGGGTGCGGCTGGCCGAGGGCGTCTTCGTCGACCTCTACAACGTGCACACGAACGCGGACGACACGGACGAGGCCCTCGCCGCCCGCCGCGCGAATGTCGCGCAGCTCTCGGCCTTCATCACCGCGAACTCCTCGGGCAACGCGGTGATCGTCATGGGCGACACCAACACCCGCTACACGCGCGCGGGCGACAACATCCGCCTGCTGTCGACCGCGAACGGTCTCACGGACGCGTGGGTCCAGCTGGCGCGCGGCGGCAACGCCCCGGCCCAGGGCAGCGACGCGATCGTCTGCCCCACCACCGCGCCCACGAACGACTGCGAGGTCGTGGACAAGGTCCTCTACCGGGGCAGCGACCTCGTGAACCTCTCCGCGAGCCGCTACAGCAACGAGTGGGCGAAGTTCCTGGACTCGGCGGGCGGCAACCTCTCCGACCACTTCCCGCACGCCGTCGACTTCTCGTGGACGCTGCCCGCCAACCTCCGGGCGAGCGACACGTTCGGCGGCCCGCACGGCACGGCCTTCAACGACGCGGACGACCTCCCGGCCACGCCCTCGCCCCGCACGCTGACGCTGCGCGGTGGCTCCCGCCTGGACGCGGTGTCGCTCACGCTCGACGGCGGTACGTCCCTGACGCACGGCGGCACGGGCGGTACCGCCGCCTCGCTCACCCTCGCCGCCGGTGAGCACCTCACCTCGGTCAAGGTCACCCGGGGCCAGAAGGACGGCCGGACCCGGGTCTTCTCGGCGGCCTTCACCACCGACAAGTCCCGTACGGTGACGGCCGGTTCGGCCACCTCCGACGCGGTGACCTACACGGCTCCGGCCGGCTGGCAGATCGTCGGCTTCACGGGCCGCTCGGGCGACGAGATCGACAAGCTGGGCGTGGTGTACGCGCCGATCGGCTGATCCCGTCGGCGACGACGCGACCGACGAACCTCCGCCCGGACAGGTGTTGGACTGCCTGTCCGGGCGGCTGTGTGCGCGGGCTGTTCCAGCCCTCTGCGTCATGGCTGCCGCTCCTTCAGCAATTGGTCAGCCCGTCCCGATGGCGAAGGGGCCGCCGTCGCCGAAGACGAGCCGTGCGAAGTTCTCGCCGATGCGGCGGTGTCCCGCGGGGTCGGGGTGGACCTCGTCGGGCAGCGGGAACTCGGCGTAGTCCTTCTCGCCGTAGAGGTCACGGCCGTCCAGGTAGTGCAGGTTCGGGTCGTCGGCCGCCCGCTGTTCGACGACCCGGGCGAGTTCGTCGCGGATGACGTTGAGCGTCAGACGCCCGGCGGCGCGTTCGGCGGGATCGCCCGTGGCCTTGAAGCGCAGGGTCCCGCCGTCGAAGTCGGGCGCGAGGGGGCCCGGGGTGTCCTCCTGGACCGGGCACAGGACGGGGGACACGACCAGCAGCGGTGTGGTCGGATGCCCCTCGCGGATGGTGTCCAGGAACCCGTGGACCGCGGGGGTGAAGGCGCGCAGACGCATCGCGTCGGCGTTGACGACGTTGATGCCGATCTTGAGGCTGATCAGGTCCGCGGGGGTGTCCCGCATCGCACGCGCGGTGAACGGGTCGAGCAGCGCACTGCCGCCGAACCCCAGGTTGACCAGCTCCACCCCGCCCCGGCTCGCGGCCAGGGCCGGCCAAATGGCGGTCGGGTGGGCGGCGTTGGAGCCATGGCTGATGGAACTGCCGTGGTGCAGCCACACCTTGCGGCCGTCGTCCGGCACTGGCTCGATGGGGGCATCGGTGCGCAGGGCGATCAGCTCGGTGATCTCCGTGTGCGGAAGCCAGATCTCGATGTCCTTGTCGCCCGCGGGCAGTTCGGCGAACCGGGCGGTGCCGGCGGGCCCCTCGGTCAGCTCGGCGGACTGCGTGACCATGTCGACGATCGTGCGTACGTTGCCGCCGGCCACCGTGGCCTGCGCGGCGAGACGGCCGTCGACCAACAGGTCGTACACACCGTCCGCCGGGGCCGGGAAACCCTGGTAGACCCGCTTGGTGGGCAGTGTGTCCAGTTCGACGGTGGTGGCCCGGGTGCGGAAGACCAACCGCACGCCGGAGGGCTGGGCCTCGGCCACGGCCAGCCGGTCGTCGGGGATCTGCCGACGGGCCCGGGCGGGCAGGCGATGGGGCAGCAGCCCGTGTGCGGTCGGTTCCAGATCGAGGAAGCCGCGCAGCATGTCCGCGGTGACGGGTGTGGTGATCCAGCCGTGTTCGGTGTTCATCGCCTCAGCCTCGGGTCGTGGTCCAGGTGCGCAGCAGGGTGTCGAGGGCGTCCAGGGTCCAGGCCCAGGATTCCTGCGAGGGGAGAGCGGTGTGGCTGAAGCATCCGGCCATCTCCAGGCTCACGTAGCCGTGGAAGACGCTGCCCAGCATCCGGACCGCGTGCGTCTGGTCCGGCTCCGTCAGGTCGTAGCCGCGCAGGATCGCCCGCGTCATCTGCGAGTGCCTCACCCCGGCACTGGCGGCCGCCGTCTCGGGGTCGAGCCTGAGCCGGGCGGCGTCGTAGCGACCGGGGTGCTCCCGGGCGTAGTCGCGGTAGGCGTCCGCGAAGGCGGCCAGGGCGTCCTTGCCGGCCCGCCCGGCCACGGCGGCGGCGACCCGGTCGGCGAGCTCCTCCAGCGCGAGCAGGGCGATCCGGGTCTTGAGGTCGTGCGAGTTCCTCACGTGCGAGTACAGACTCGCGACCTTGACGTCGAACCGCCGGGCGAGCGCCGAGACGGTCACCTGGTCGAAGCCGACCTCGTCGGCCAGCTCCGCCCCCGCCCGGGTCAGACGCTCCGTGGTCAGCCCCACTCGAACCATAACCGTCCTCCCTATTGCCGACAATCATTATGCATTCGCCTAACACCTTTAGGCAAATTAGCCTGCCTCTCATGAAACCACTGACCGAGCAAGAGATCCGTACGGCGTTCGTGAACTGCACCAAGGGCGAGTCGAAGCGCCTGTCCGTCCCCCGCGACCTGGCCGAACGGCCCTGGGACGAGCTGGACTTCCTCGGCTGGCGCGACCCCCAGGCCCCCGACCGCGCCTACCTCGCCACCGAGCTGGACGGCCGCCCGGTGGCGCTGGCACTACGCAGCACCGGCGCCGCTTCCTGGCAGACGCGGCGCAGCATGTGCTCGATATGCCTGACCACCCACACCGGGGGCGTCTCGCTGATGGTCGCCGCGAAGGCGGGCAAGGCGGGGCAGCAGGGCAACTCCGTGGGCGCCTACATGTGCAGCGACCTCGCCTGCCCGCTGTACGTACGGGGCAGGAAGGACGCGGGCGTCGGCGCACGGCTCCCCGAGTCGCTCACCCTGGAGGAGAAGATCCAGCGGACCGTCGCGAACCTCGGCGCGTTCATCGCCAAGGTCACCACGTGAGGCAACCGGCCGGGCAAGGTCGTCAGTGTCTAGCGGTCCGCCACGGAGCGGCCGGTGGACTGCGCGGCCCATGAGGCGAGGATCCGCAGACGGTCGCGGCTGGGGGAGCCGGGCTCGGCGGTCAGGGTGATGAGCTGCTGGTCGGGATCGGCGGTGCAGGCGAGGAAGGCCCAGTCGAGGGTGAGCTCTCCCACGACCGGATGGTGCAGGACCTTCGTGCCCGTGCCCTGGACCGCGACGCGATGGGCGCCCCACCACCGCCGGAAGTCGGGATCCTGAAGCGACAGCTCGCCCACGAGCTCGACCAGCCGTGGATCCTTCGGGTCACGGGCGGCTTCCATACGCAACTGGGCCAGGCTCACCGAGTTCTTCGGCAAGCACCTGGCCGGCTGACCGCCCGCGATCCGAGACCGGGATCCAAGGCCGGGATCCGCCGCCTCGCTTGCTACCATCTCCAGGTTTTTGGCTAGAACCCTTAGGAGATGGTTGATGATGGCCCGTGCCGGGATCACGGCCGACCGGCTCGTCGAGGCCGCCGCCGATCTCGCGGACGAGGTCGGCTTCGACAGCGTCACACTGTCCGCGCTGGCGCGGCGGTTCGGTGTGAAGGACGCGAGCCTGTACTCGCACGTCAGGAGCCTGCACGACCTGCGCACCCGGGTCGCGCTCCTTGCGGGCGGCGAGATGATCGACCGGATCTCCACGGCGGTGGCCGGACGGGCCGGCAAGGACGCCCTGGCCGCCTTCGCCGACGCCTACCGTGCGTACGCGCTGGAGCGGCCGGGCCGGTACGCGGCCACCCAGATCCGTATCGACCAGTCCCTCGTCGCCGCCTCCCCCGCCTTCGCCCGGACCGCCCAGGTCACGTACGGGATGCTCCGCGCGTACGGCCTCGACGAACCCGATCTCACCGATGCCGTCCGCCTGTTGAGGAGCACCTTCCACGGCTACTGCGCCCTGGAGGCCTCCGGCGGCTTCGGCGCCCCCCGTGACGTACAGACGTCCTGGAACCGGACGATCGACGCGCTCCATGTGCTGCTGGAGAACTGGCCGAAGGCGAGCACCCCGTAGCGGCGCGGGGCTGCGCCATCTTTGGGCGCCGCCGAGTGGGCACGACTGGCCACGACGAACTCGCGCCTTTCACCCATGAGTTGCCCTTGAGTTGCCCTACCCCAGGTGCCCCCCTGACCACTTAGACTGGAAACTTCGCCGGTTTCAGGTGCCGCCCTGGGGGAGGGAGCGCGCAGTGTCCCAACAGCAGCTCCGACGCAACCCGTCCAGGCCGGATCCCGATCCGCACCTGCCCCATGGCCCGCGCCCCGCGCGAATCGTGCGCTGGCTGGGCGGGTTCGGCTGCGCGGCCGCCGGTTACGCGGTGTTCCAGTCCCTCGTCGGGGTGCTGCCGGACAGCATCGACGGAGATTCCGCGCGGTACGCGATCGCCGCGGTGAGCGGGCTCGCGACGGCCGTCGCGGCCTGGCTGTCGGCGGCACTGCTCCGGTCCCGGTACGCGGACTCGGACAACACCCCCGTATTGCCAGGGCCGTTGACGGGCACTGCCTCCGCCCTGTCGGGGCCCGGACCGCTCCCCGCGCTCTTCTCCGCCGCGTACGACACCCTCGCCGAACAGGTCTGTGTGGTCGACGACCCGGTCCACGGGCGGCTCACCGGGTGGTCGCACTCCCTCGGCGAGAGCGGTCCCGGTCGGCCGACCTCGGTGGGCACCGCGTACGGCCTGCACATCATGCTCGACCTCGGGATGCCCGAAGGCCGGATCGGCGCGGGCGACCTGGTGGACACGCTGTGGCGGCTGCGGCTTCCCGACGGCGGCTGGTCGGCGCGCTCGCAGGGCTCCGAGGCCCGCCCGGAGGTGACCGCCCTGGTGCTGGGGGCACTGGCCAGGGCAGGTGCTTCGCGGGAGCGGCTGGCGGCCGAGGTGGCGGTCTGCGAGACGGGCTTCACCCATGAACTCGACCGTACGGGCCGGGAGTTGACGCATGTCGTGACGACCGTGCTGCGCGGTCTGCTGCGCGCCGCGCCCGGTTCGGACGCGTTGCCGCTGCTGCGGGACGCGCTCGTCGAGGGCGCGGTCACCGATCCGCGTCGCGAGCACCGGCGTTGCTGGGGCTACCGGCTCGCGCCGTTCCACGGACCGCCGTCGCCGCTGCACACCGCACAGGCCGTGGTCGCCCTGGACCGTACGGCCCGGGTGCTGGGCGGCGAGAGCGCCAACGGCCGCGCGGCCCGTGAGGACGGCGTGCGCTGGCTGCTGGCCTGCCCGGACGCCCCGCACGACGCCTGCCTCGATCTGGCCAACCTCCGCGAGGATGTGCGCAGGCCCCGCACCGACGACCCGTCCCGCCACGAGGTCCTGAACGTACGGCACTTCACCGCTTCCTGGGTCGTCCGCGCCCTGCTCACCCCCGGCGCCCGGGACATCGCCCGCGAGGACGGCCTGGAGGAGGAGTGGCGGGAACGCCTGAACGGCGCGGTGAGCGCGGTGTGGGCGGGACAGACGGACGGCATATGGACCTGGGTCCGCGACGACACCAGCGAGCTGCGCCGCCCCATGTGGATGACCTATCAGGGTCTTTCGGCGCTGCGGGCGCATGCCGTATGGGTATACCAACCGAATGGCTGAGACAGGAGAAGCGTGCATGGGTGGTCGGCAGGTCCTGGCGGCGCGGAGGCTGCTCGCCGAGGCGCTGGACGGCGAACTGCCCCAACACGAACGGGTGTTGGCGGCCCGCTCAGTCGTCGCCGAACTGGGCTCCCCCGACCGCCTGTTGGAGCTGACGGCCGAACTCGCCTCCGGTGAGGGCGATCCGGACGGCTGCGCCCGGTACTCGTACCGCCATGTCCTCGGCTTCGACAAACTCCTGCTCATCGACGGCGGCCCGCACCACATGCTGCGCGCCCATCTGTGGCACGCCGGCCGCGGGGCGATCGGCAAGGAGGACATCCACAACCACCGTTCCCCGCTTGCCTCCCATGTCGTACGGGGGCGGCTGGCGATGGAGCTGTACGCGCCCCGGGAGGGCGGCAGCGTGGAGGCGGACCGCTACCGGGAGTCCCTGGCGGACGAGTCGGCCGACTGGCTGCTGGAGCCGACGGGCCCGGCCCGGCTGCACCTCACGCAGGTCGCGGAGTACGCGGCGGGCAGCACCTACGCCCTGCCCGCGCACACCCTGCACCGGGCGTGGTGCGACACGGCCGAGCCGACGGTGACGCTCTTCCTGGAGACGGGGAACGGACGGCGGCAGCACACCGACGTGTTCACGGCGGCGGGGCCGCATCCGGGGTCGGTGCCGAAGGTACCGCTCGACGTGGCCGACTATCTGGCCGAACTCGACGCGCTGGCGGAGTTGCTCAGAAGCTCGTGAGGGTCAGACGCTCGCGCAGGTCACAGAGGCTCGCGCGGCTCAGAAGCTCGTGAGGGCCTGTCGCACGATGTCCAGGTTGTACGCGTCGATGTCGACGCTGTGCAGCTCGGCGGGGCTCAGCCAGACGTACCTCTGATCCGGCTTCTGGAGGGTGATGTGCCAGGAGAGGGGCTTGACCAGGAAGTTGTCCTGCCAGTTCTTGATCTCGTGCCCTTGGTACTCACTCAAGAACGACGATTCGCCGACCTTCCGGACGACCTCGCCGAGCAGGCCCGTCTCTTCCTTGAGCTCCCGCAGCACCCCGTCCTCGGGACTCTCGCCGGGCTCCAGCTTTCCGCAGGGAACGCCCCACACCAGGGGCAGGAACCGCTCGGTCTCACTGCGGCGCACCAACAGCACACGGCCTTCATGCATCACGACGGCGGCCGCCAGTCGCTTGTCGCCGGGGATCTCCATGTCCATGGTTCCTCGGTCCCTCGGTTCCTCGCCGGTCGGAGTCCACAGGGTTCTATACCCACGAAAACATCAACGCTACCAGGGTCGCCCAAGGGCGTCCGGCCGTTGGGAGCCGGGCCGTACGAGCGCCTGCACCTCGCCGTACGTCGGTGCCGGCCCCTCGACGGACCGGCCCGCGCGGATCAGGGCCGCCGTCTCCACCGCCGCGCCCAGGGCCCTGCGGTAGAGGAGCGAGCCGAGGCTGATACGGCGTACGCCCAGGTCGGCGAGGGCGGGCACGGTCGGACCCGTCGGCGAGTAGAGGATGTTGAGGGGAACGTCCAGGGTCTTCAACAGGGCGGTGATCCGGGACGGTTCGGAGAGGCCCGGGACGAACACGCCGTCGGCGCCCGCCTGTTGATAGGCGTCGAGGCGTCGGCTCGTGTCGCCCATGTCACCGCCGTCGCCCAGCCAGTGGGTGTCGGTCCGGGCGTTCACGAAGAGGCCCGGAACGGCGGACTTCACCGCCGCGATCTTCGCCGCGTGGAGTTCGACGGGGGCCAGGGTGCCGTCGGGGCGGCCGTCCTCCAGGTTGATGCCCGCGGCCCCGACGGCGGCCAGCTCGCGGGCCACCCCGGCGACCTCGTCCGGGGCGTCGCTGAAACCGCCCTCGGCGTCGACCGAGAGGAAGAACGGTCCACTGCCCAGCGCCAGGGCCAGGTTCAGTGTCGCGTCACGGGTCGCCGCCGCCCCGTCGGGCAGTCCGGCAGCCGCGGCGACTCCCAGGCTGGTCGTGCCGACCGCCGAGAAGCCCTGGGCGGCCAGGGCCGCCGCCGAGGCGTGGTCCCAGGCGTTGGGAAGCAGCAGCGGCGTGCCGGTGTGGTGGAGTGCGGCGAAGGCGGTCACCGCGTGCCGCCCAGGTCTCCCACGGCGTCGGCGTAGTACGTGGATCCCGTGAGGTGGAAGGCGAGTTGGCGGAAGGTCCAGCCCTCGCCGGGCGAGTGGTCGAGCTGGTCCTCGGTGAGTGCGGACAACCGGTTCGCCCACATCCGGGCCAGCCGGCCGAGCCTGCTGCGGGCCTCGTCCAGGTCCTCCTGGGTGAAGGGCGCGAGATCGGCCGGTGTGGTGGTCGCGGAGGCGTGCCAGTGGTCGGGCAGCGGGCGCTCGCCGACGAGCCGGGCCTCCAGTTCGGCGAGATGGTCGACCAGGTGGTCGGCGACCCGGCGGACGGCCTTGTGCGGGGTGTAGACACGGTCGTCGACGTGGGCGGACGTCCCGTCCCAGACGGTCCAGGTCGCGGCGAGCGCGAGGACGTGGTCGACCATGGCGGTGAGAGCTTGGGCCGGGTCGCGGCCGTCGGTGACCGGGACGTCGTCCCCGGAGGCCGCAGGTGCCGTGGCGCGTGCTTCGGCATGTGCTTCGGACGTGGTCATACGGCAACGCTAGGGGCGGAACGCTTCGGCACTCGCCGAACCGTCCCGGGCCTCCTGCCCAACAGTCCGGGTGCCCCGAGACGAGGCCACCCCGTCCGTGCAACCTCTGCCTGGGCTCGGTCGTCTCAACCAGCGCCAGGACCAGTGCGCGCGGCGAACGGGGAGGTCGGTGCCATGGCCGGCAGCGGGAAGCACGGTTTCGTCCGGAGCGTGCGCCGGTTCTTCTGGCTGCCCCGGGACATGCCACGCCGTTCGGCCGCCGCGCCGCCCCTGGTACGGGCGTGGCTGTTCGCGCTGGCTGTGGGGGCCGCTGTCGCGGTGTTCTACCCGGACGACGAGGTGACGACGCCGTCGCTGGCGACGGCCATCGTGTGGGTGGCCACGCTCGACGACGTGATCAAGGGTGTGCGGCACCGCTGGCCGGCCTTCCTGACCTCGTGGGCGGCCTGCTGGGGTCTCACCCGGCTCCTGTCCGCGATGGTGCCGGGTCTCTACGATTCCCACTGGGGCGAGTTCGCCGTCTTCGCTCCGGCGACGGCGGTGGCCGTGGCCGTGTTCGTCGGGATCACACGGCTGCCGCAGCACCGACGCCTGTGACCCGCACGTTCAGGCGCCCGGTCGGGTGGTCCCGACCGCGAGCGCCCCGTCGTCCAGCCGGGCCCACACCTCGCGCCCGCCGCTCCAGCGGACGTGGATCTCGTTCGTCCCGTCCACGACGGTCACGGCCACCGACTCCCCCAGCGGGACCGGATCCCGCTCGGCGGTGAGACGGGCGAGCGCGACGAAGACGGTGCCCGCGGCGGACGTGACGCCGGTCAATCCGTCGGAGGCGCTCAACAGGCCCTGGACAGGCTGGAGTTCGGCGCGCGCGCCGCCCTCCCCCGCCGCCCATCCCGTGACCCGTACCGCCGTCCCCTCGGGCGCGCCCGACACCCGGAACGCCCGTACCTCCACCGCGCCCTCGGCCAGCACGAGGCTCGTGACGCGGGCACCGGAGGCCGTCGTGTGCCGGGAGGCCGCCCAGCCCTCGCCCACGCCCAACGGCTCGATGCCGGTACGGCTCGGGTCGTCTCCGACGATCACGCTGTTGTCGTACGACGGTGAGGGCGTCGTCACCGTCGAGTACGCGAGCCGTGTGTAGTACGGGTCGTAGCGGACGTCCTCGCTGCCGTGGTTGTGGAGGCGGACCAGGCCGTCCGAACTCGTCGACTGGAGAAGCCAGTTGGGAGGGCCGATCGGGTGGGACTCGTCAGCCCGGTCCGTCCGCCGGGGCTCCTCGGTCGCGGTCCACACCTCGTGGTCCGGCGGGAGCAGCAGGCCGAGGAAGCCCTTGCTCGCCCAGTACGGGGAAGCGGGGCCCGAATAGCCCTGCAGGACGGCCGAGTTGGGACCGTGCCAGCCGAGGCTGAGCAGGCCGCGGTCGTCGACGGCTCCCCGGTCGAGGAAGTACTTCAGCGCGCCGGACGCCAGTCGCCGTGTCCCGCCCGGCGACAGGGGCGTACGGCCGGTGAACGCGCCGAGCCAGAGGGGGGCGGTCGTCGCGAAACGGTAGGTCAGTGAGCGGCCCTGGTGCATCGGCGCGCCGTCGCCCCCGAACAGGCGGGCGTAGTCGGCGAGATGGGCCGAGAGGCGGCCGCCGTAGAGGTCGAGCAGCCGCTCGTCGTCGGCCAGCCAGGCGTGCAGCACCGGGTACAGGTGCATGGCCCAGCCGTTGTAGTAGTCGAAGGCCTGCCCGTCGCCGTCGGTGTACCAGCCGTCGCCGACGTACCACTGCTCGATGCGGTCGAGGCCCCGGTCGATCGCGGCACGGGACAGCGTGGGCTCGTACCCGATGTCTTCCAGGAAGCCGCCGACCGTCACCGGGAACAACTCCCAGTTGCAGGGCCAGGGTTCGGCCGTCAGCGCGTCGCCGAGCCAGGCCGCGGCCCGCTGCCGTACGCCGTCGTCGAGGCGGTCCCAGAGGAGGGGCCGGGTGAGGCGCAGGGCGAGGGCGATGGAGGCGGCCTCGACGAGGGGCTGGCTTCGGTCCTCGATGCGCGGCCAGACGCCGGCCGTTCCGGCGGCGAGGCCTTCGGCGTACCGCTCCAGGGCCTTCTCGTCTCGGCGGAAGGCCGCCAGCATCAGCGTACGGGCGTATCCCTCCAGGCCGTCGGAGAGGCGGCCCGACCAGCTCGTGTGCTCGCCGGGCAGGTGGTAGAGGGCGCGGTCCTCGGTCGCGTACGGCTCCACGGCCGCGAGCAGGGAGTCGGCCGCCGCCTCCCAGTGGGCGCGTGTGTAGCCGGTGTACGGGCTGAGGGTGCGGTCCTCGGGGACTCCGGCGGGGCCTGCGGACATCGGTCGGGCTTCCTGCTCTCTCGCTCGGGTGGAACGGGTGGTACCTGGGACGCCCCGGTTCCGGACGGGACGCCCCAGGAGTCCAGCTCACCTCACCAGGCGCTCGGGCACCAGGTGTTGGGCAAGTAGTTCGTCGCGGACCAGTTCCGCGTACGCCGTCGCGCCGTACGCGGAGGTGTGTGTGTTGTCCCTTTTCTCGTTGTAGAGGTAGAGCGCCTTGGAGCCCTCGACACCCAGCGACTCGACCAGGGCCTTCGTCCTGGCCGTGAGGTCGATGAGCGGCACGTCGTGGGCGGCGGCGACCGAGCGGGTGACGGCCGGATGGTCGACGCCCAGGCCGTTCACCAGCAGGGCCGTGCCGTTGTTGAGAGTGCCGTCGCTGTTGAACCAGCGGCGGACGATCGGAGTGACCAGAACCGGTCGGCCACCCTTGTCCCGTACGCCCGCGACGAGCGTTTCGAGGTTCGCGCGGTACGTCGCCTCGTCGGTCTGCTTGTCGTTGTGGGCGAGCTGGATGAGAACCAGGTCGCCCTTGCGGATCAGCGGCTGGACGGTCGCGAAGAGCCGCGGGTCGGCGAGGTAGGTGACCGTACTCTCACCGGAATCCGCGTAGTTGGCGACCGAGACGCCCTTGCGGAGGTACTGCGGGAGTTGCTGGCCCCAGCCGGAGTAGGGGTCGCCCGGCTGGTCGCAGACCGTGGAGTCGCCGACGAGGAAGATCTGCCGGGTGTGCCTGGCTGCGGCCGGAGTGACCCGGATGTCGGCGAGCGCGGGCGCCGAGCCGCCGACGACCAGGTCGAGACCGGGCGTGCCCTCGGCTCCGGTGGGTTCGCCCTCGGGTGTACGGACGTTCACGGTGAAGGTGCGGGTCACCGGCTCGCCCGCCCCGGTGGGCGTCTCGGCGAGCAGGGTGCGTCGCGTCTCGCCCGTGATGCCGGTGCTCGCCGCGGTGTCACCGCCGAGCCGGACACGTACGTCGTACGTGCCGGGCGCGACGTCGAAGTGGCATGCGGTCGCGGTGCAGTTCTCCATCCCCAGGCCCGTCCCCGTCCCGCGGCCGTGCGCCTGGGCCGGGACGGCGGACAAGGCCGTGGCGATGGTCAGCGTGGCCAGCAGGGTGATCGTCGTGCGTCTCAACGCGACTCCTCAATTCCCTCAAGTCCCTCGGGTCCACTGCTGGTTGGTCGCACCGTTGCACGTGTACGTGATGATCGCGGCGGAGTCGGCGGTGGAAGCGCCGTTCACGTCCAGGCACTCGCCACTCGCACGGGACGTGATGCTCACGTAGGAGCCGCTGGTGGTGAGCGACCACTGCTGGCTGGTCGCCGAGGAGCTGCAGTTCTCCTGGGTGACGGTGTTGGCGTTCTCCTGCACGCACAGGGAGCTGCCTCGGACGTTCAGCTGGTAGTAGCCGCTGCCCAGGGACTTGAGCCAGTACTTCTGGTTGTTGCCGCCGTTGCAGGTGTACTGCTTGATCTGGGCGCCCGCCCAGAGCGACTGGCTGGTCACGTCGGCGCACTTGGAGGAGTTGCGGGCGATCAGCGTGTTGTAGGTGGCGCTCGTACCGGTGACCGTCCCGGCGGTCGTGTCGACGGTGACCTCCGGGGACCAGGACATGGACATCGTGGTGGAGCTCGGGAAGGTCAACGGCAGCCACACGTAACGGGAGTCGTTGACCGTGCCGCCGAAGGAGTTGCCCCAGCGGTCGCCCATGTAGAGGTACGAGGTGCCCGAACTCCCCTGCACGGGAAGGACGTACGCCGTCTGCGAGCCGTAGGTCGTCGAGTCGCCGACGTTCGTCATCGCCGTCCAGGGGCCCGCGATCGAGGTCGCCGTGGCGTACTGCTGCTGGTTGGGGTTCCAGCCCGTGGCGCCCGAAGTCAGCATGAAATAGACGCCGCCCCGCTTGAAGAGCGCCGGGGCCTCACGGTGGCCGCCGGGCCAGGGGTTGGCGGCCAGGCTCGCGATGCCCGTGTAGTCGGCGGTCAGGCGGTAGATCTGGAGGTCGTAGTTCTCGCGGGCCGCCGAGATCATGTAGCCGGCGCCGTCGGTGTCCACGAACACCGTGATGTCACGGGACATGTGCGTGCCGAGCGGCCGGAAACTGCCCTGCCAGGTGTAGTTGCCGTCCACGGTGTCCGACACGGCGACCGCCGCGCGGGCCTCGCCGTAGTCGACGCCGTTCTCCTTGTGCATCCACATCACGAACTTGCCGGTGGACGCGTTGTACATGACCTTCGGCCGCTCGATGTTCGCGGTCGCAAGTTCGGGGTCGCTCGCCTGGGTGAGGACGTGGTTGCGGAACTCCCAGTTCTTCAGGTCCGTCGAGCGGTAGGCGTCCACGTACCGGAAGGTGTTGTCGGTGTTCCGGTTCTCACCGAACCAGTAGTAGTACGCGCCGACCTTGATGACCCCGCCGCCGTGTGCGCGCACGGGGTTGCCACTGGTGTCGGTGAACTGCGTGCCGTTGGTGACTGTCTGGGGTGCCGCCTGGGCCGGACCGGCCGTGACGAGTGCGCCGGCCAGCGCCAGACAGAGAGCCAGGAGTACCGCGTACGCACGTCTCATCTCAGACACTCTCCTTCGAGGTGTCGGCCACGGGGACGCCGAAGTCGGGGGTGCCGTCGGGCTTCCAGCCGAGCCGTTGAATGCGGGTGTGCCGGTTGGGGTCGTTCAGCGGGTCGCCGACGATGTCCTTGTACTGGCGGGCGTGGTAGACGAGGACGTCGGTGCGGCCGTCCTCGGCGACGGTGAAGCTGTTGTGGCCCGGGCCGTACTGCTTGGTGGTGTCGTTGCTCGTGAAGACGGGGGTCGGCGACTTGGACCAGTTCGCGGGGTCCATGAGGTCGCTGCGGGCGTCGGCGGTCAGCAGGCCCATGCAGTAGTTGAAGTCGGTGGCGCTCGCCGAGTACGACATGAAGACGCGGCCGTTGCGCTTGATGACCGACGGCCCTTCGTTGACCTTGAAGCCGATCACTTCCCACGGCAACTCTGGTGTCGTGAGCCGAACTTGAGGACCTGTCAGGGTCCACGGGCTCGCCATCTCGGACAGCCAGACGGCGGTGTTGTTGTCCATGCCGGGCTCGTGCTGCGCCCAGGCCAGATAGCGGCTCCCGCGGTGGGTGAAGGTGGTGGCGTCGAGGGAGAAGGTCTCCCAGGCCGTCCTCAACTGGCCCTTCTCGACCCACTCCCCGCGGAAGGGGTCGCGGCTCGCGTTCTCCAGCACCCAGATGCGGATGGCCCAGATGTCGTTCGCGGGCGCGGCGGCGAAGTAGACGTACCACTTGCCGTCGATGTGGTGGATCTCCGGCGCCCAGATGTGGGCGCCCATGTCACCGCTCGCGTGCTTCGTCCAGATCACGGACTCGGCGGCCCCGGTCAGCCCGCGCAGGGTCCGGGAGCGGCGCAGGATGATCCGGTCGTACTCGGGGGCCGTGGCCGTGAAGTAGTAGTGGCCGTCCCGGTGTCGGTGGATGTGCGGGTCGGCGCGGTTGCGGACGAGCGGGTTGACGTACGGGCCGCCCGGCCCGGCCCCGCCATCGGCGGCCCCGGCGGCGGCCTCGGCTGCTGCGACCCCGACCCCAGGTACGGCCGTGAGGGCGCCCGCGGCCAAGGCGCCCTTCAGGAGGAGTCTGCGGCTGGGGACTTCGGACGGGCCGACGTCGTCATTGCGGCTCATGCGTGTGCCCCTCCACGCTCATGTTCACAATTTCGAACAACATCTGACATTAAGAAACGCCGAAACCGTAAGGGCGCGTTCCGGGGAGGTCAACGGATCGGGAGCGATCCGACGAGCGAAACTTTTGCGACCGAAGTTTCTGTTATCGGCCCCCGGCCGAACCCGTCTCCACGGACGTGAACAAGAACATCCGCGTACCGGCGGCAGGGATTCGCGTACGGGCGACAGGGATTCGTGGACGGGCGTCGGGGATTCGTGGACGGGCGTCGGGAGTCGGCGCAGCGCTCGCCGTCGTCGTCGCGACAGGAGTCATGGCACCGGGCGCGGTCGCGGCGCCCGCCGAGGCGAAGGACGTCACCGCGGCGGTGCTCGCCGACCGGGACGTGACGCTGAGCGGCGACACCGTGGTGACCGTGCCGGCCGGGGAGACCACGTACGACGGGGTGTTCCGGGGCGAGGGCACGCTCACCGTGCGCGGTTCCGGCACCCTGGTCCTCACCAAGGACAGCGACTTCACGCTGCCCAAGTCCCGTCAGCGGCAGCGGGTCGCCACCCAGGGCGGCAACCACCCGTACACCACCGTGAGCGACCCGGACCCGCCCGCGATCACCGTCGAGCGCGGGGCCACCCTCCAGTACGGCACGGGCGGCGGCACGGGTCTGATCGGGCACTTCCCGTACAACACCCCGGGCTACCAGCTGAACCAGCTCAACGTCAGGGTCGACGGAACCCTGCGGCTCTCCCTCGTACGGACCTTCAACCTCGGCACGATCAGCGGTTCGGGGCTGGTCAGCCAGCCGCGGTTCATGTGGGGCAAGCTCGACATCGCGGGCACGCACCCGTTCACCGGAGTGATCGACAACGGCACCGCGATGGACGCGGGCAAGTCCGAGTACCCGGTGTCCCTGCCGAACGCCCGCGCCATCCTCAACCAGGGCACCTGGACCGTCGACACCCCGCTCGGCCGGACGGTCACCCTGCGGCAGAACTTCTACCAGCGGGAGTACGGCAGCGACATCAACGTCCAGTCGCGGCCCGGCAGCAAGGTCGTACTCACCGGCCAGTACAGCTGGTCGAACCAGGGCGGCGACACCAGCCCCTCGCTCAGCGACCCGGCTCTCAACTGGCGGCCGGCGACGAAGAACGTCAACAAGCGCGGCACCAACATCAAGGGTGCCAATGTCCAGTGGGGCGACGGGACCACCAACAAGATCTTCATGCCGGGGACGGCCGAGACCGTCTACATCAACTTGCTTGCCGCCAGGGCCCGTTCACTGCTCACCTTCGACTACAACGGGCCCGTGACGCTCGGCGCGCCCATCGGCGGCGGCCGGTTCCACGACACGCTGTCCGCGCCCGGTGCCGGGGACGTCGTCGTCAAGGGGACCAAGGGCAACGACGTCACCTTCGCCGCCGTCCAGTACTACGACGGCTCCACGACCGTCCGGAAGGGTGCGGTCCTGCGGCTGGGCAGCGGGAAGGCGGGCGGCGACGGCGGGCTGTACACCAAGGGTGACCTCTACAAGGTGGTCAACGACGGCTCGCTGGTGCTCCGCAACACCTCCAAGCCGCTGGTTCTGTCCCGGATCAGCGGCGGCGGGTCCCTCACGCAGTCGGGTGCGGCGACGACCACGCTGTCGGGCACGGCGGTGACGTACACCGGGACGACGACCGTCACGAAGGGCACGCTCGCGCTCGACGGGACGGGCCTGGCCCGCAGCAGGGCGATCCGCCTCACGGCGTCCGGCGCGCGGCTCGACGTCCGCAAGGCACCCGGCGCGGCCCTGAACCTGACCACCTCCCTGTCCGGCAGGGGCACGGTCGTCGGCTCGGTGACGAGTACGGGCAAGGTCTCGGGCGGGGTGACCGTGACCGGGGACTACAGGCAGCGGTCGGGTGGTCAACTCGTCGTAGGGGGCAAAACGTTGAAGGTCGGGGGCAACGTGGCGCTGGCGGGCAAGCTGGACGCCCGCTCGGGGTCGGAGACGGAGACGGAGACTGGGACGGTCACGCTGATCGACCACTCGGGCAAAGCGAGGACGACTGGCACGTTCACCGGGCTGAAGGAAGGTGCTGCGGTCAAGGTGGGCAAGACCAGGTACCGGATCAGCTACCGGGGCGGTGACGGCAACGACGTCGTTCTGACCGCCGCCACCACCGCGAGCCCGTCCGCGACCGCCCGCGCCGCCGCGGAGTCGGCCGTACCGAAGGCCGCGCGTACGCAGAACGCTGCCGACGAGAGCCCCATACCGCGCGCGTGGTGGCTGGTCGCCGCCGCGCTGGGGCTGCTGGCCACGCTGATGATCCCGGTGACCAGGCGTCGGCGGGGGCGCGGAAGGGACGGGAAGGGCGGCCGGCACGCGTCGGCGCGGTGACCGGCGCGGCGAGGAGGCACTCGCCCCTCGCTCAAGAGGTAAGGCTCAGCGGGGGAAACCCAGGTCGTCCGCGAGCCGCCGCGCCTCGTCCGCCCAGTCCGCCAGGAACGCCAGCACCACTCCGCGTTCCCGGTAGCGGCGCTCGGCCTCGACGGTGCGGCCGCCGCCGTAGTCGAGCTGCCGTTCGTCGCTCGCGCGGGACAGCATCAGGGCGGTGAGCCAGTCGTACTTGACGGCGGAGGCGCACACACCGAGGCGGACCAGGCGCTCGTCGCCCTGCCAGCCGCCCGCGCGCAGGCCGCGTACATAGCCCTCGTACACGGCGGTCGCCAGCTCGGGGAGCCGGGCGGCGGGCAGGAACAGGTCGAAGACGGTGTCGGGGATGTAGTTGCCGACGTCCTCGCCGAGCCCGCCGTCACCGGCGAACGCCCAGTCCAGCAGGACGCTTTCGCCGTGGCGCGAGACGAGGTTGGCGGGCCACTGGTCGAGGTGGCTGAAGACCCGGGGCAGCGACTCCATGGTCCGCAGGAACCACTCGCGTTCCTGGTGCAGCCGCACCATCCGCTCGCGCAGCCCGTCGGGGAAGTGGTCGCGTACGAGCGGCTGTTGCCATGCCGTGTCGTCGTCCAGCAGCTCCCGGCCCACCGTCTGGCCCAAGGTGTAGTCCCGCAGGAAGCGGCGGCTGAGCCAGGGCCGGTCGAGGACCACGCCGTCCGCCAGTGCCCTGCCGTGGGCGGCGCCCAGCCGTTCGGCGTGCCGGGCGTGCCGCGCGACCGGCCATGCCGTGGCGGGGTCGCCGTCGCGTACGTCCTCCAGCCACAACGCCACGTCTCCGTCGGGCCGTTCGACGGACGCCAGCAGTTCGGGCGCGGTGATGCCCCACGGCTGCCAGACCCGGGCGACCCCCTCCTCGTACACATGGGCCTCGCGCCGCCAGAAGTTCCAGTGGCGCGGGTCCTCCGAGGCCGCCCAGGTCTCGGTGGTGTCCTTGGCGCGGGTCAGCACCTTGAGGACGGCGGAGCGCCCGCCTGCGGTGACGCGCCAGACGCCGGCCGTGACGCCGTTCCTGGGGTTGTGGGTGAGGGGCTCGAACTCGGCGCGGTCGGGCGGGAGTTGGAAGACCTGCCGGACTTCGCCGGCGAGCTGCGGGGTGAGCGGTGCGACGTCACTCATGCGGTGATCCTAAAAGACCGTGCGGGCCGGGGCCGGGAGGACGGCACCCGGCGGCCGGGAGCACGAGCCCCGACCGGTGCGCGGAGAAAAACCCCGCGCGCGCTCCCCCGGCCCCTTGCTACCGTCCCCGTCATGAAGCGCGCCCATATGACGACGACGCCGGAGAGTGTCCCGGCGCGCTGACTCATGAGCCAGTCCGAAGCCCCGGGGCGAGTGCCCCGGGGCTTCGGCGTTCCCGGTCGCTCGCCCGGACATCTTCCCGTCCACGAGGAGACCGCCACCATGAACGACAACCACACCGACAGCAGCCACGGCCAGAACCAAGGCGACCGCCACGACCACCGCAGGCTCGGCCGTGAGCTGGACCTGTTCGACACCGATCCGCTGATCGGGGCGGGGCTGCCGTACTGGCTGCCCGACGGCGCGACCGTACGGCACACCCTGGAGGAGTACATCCGCGGCGAGGAGCGGCGGGCCGGCTACCGGCACGTGTACTCGCCGGTGCTCGGCAAGCGGGAGCTGTACGAGATCTCGGGGCACTGGTCGCACTACAGCGAGGACATGTTCCCGCCGATGGAACTGGGCTCGGAGCAGGTCGTGCTGCGCCCGAGCCTGTGTCCCCACCACGCGGTGATCTACCGCTCCCGCCCCCACAGCTACCGCGAACTCCCGCTCAGAATGGCTGAGTTGGGCGGCATGTACCGCTCCGAGCTGTCCGGCGTACTCGGCGGCCTCACCCGCGTACGGGCGATCCAGCTCAACGACGCGCACATCTTCTGCACCCTGGACCAGGTGGCCGACGAGGCGGGGGCGGCGCTGGAGATGATCCGCCGGGCGTACGAGGCGCTCGGGATCGACCCGGTCCGCTACCGGCTGTCCCTGCCCGGCCCCGGCGGCAAGTACGTCGCCGCGCCCGAGCTGTGGCAACGGTCCACCGCGCTGCTGACCGAGGTCCTGGACCGCTCGGGGCTGCCGTACGAGGCGGCCGAGGGCGAGGCCGCGTTCTACGGTCCGAAGATCGACGTCCAGGTCGCCGACGGCGCGGGCCGGGAGTCCACCCTCTCCACCGTGCAGGTCGACTTCCACCAGCCCGAGCGGTTCGGCCTGCACTACATCGGCGCGGACGGCGGCAGGCACCGGCCGGTCATGGTCCACCGCAGCATCATCGGCAGCGTGGAGCGTGCCGTGGCACACCTCGTCGAGCAGCACGGCGGCGCCTTCCCGCCCTGGCTCGCGCCGACCCAGCTGGTGATCCTGCCGATCTCGGACGCGGAGTTCCCGAACGCCGCCGCCTTCGCCCGGCGCTGCGCCGAACGGGGTCTGCGGGCCGAGGTCGCGGGCCCGGAGAGCGGCAGCCTGGGCGCCCGTGTCCGGGCGTCCCGTCTGGTCCCGTACCAGGCGGTGATCGGCGCGAAGGAAGCCGTGGACGACCGGGTGGCAGTCCGTCTGCGCGACGGCCGCCGCCTCGAACCGCGACCGGCCGAGGAGGTCGTCGACCGGGTCGCGGCACTGACCGAGGCCCACAGCACCGAACTGTGGGACGGCTCGGCCTGAGCAGGGCCTTTGGGTCAGCTCGCTCCGGAGGGCGCGGCCGGTAGCTCCACCGTGATGCGGATCCCGCCGTCGGGGCGCGGGGTGAGGGTGAGTGTTCCGTCGTGGGCGTCGGTGATGGTCTTGACGATGGCCAGGCCGAGGCCGACGCCCGCGTGGTCGGTGTGTACGCGTTCGGTGCCGCGCTGGAACCGTTCGGTGAGTGTCGAGACCTGCTCCGGGGTGAGCTTCTCACCGGTGTTCTCGACGGTGAGCACCACGGTGTCGGGGCGGGCACTGGTGTCGACCCATACCGTGCCCTGTTCGGGCAGGTTGTGGACGATCGCGTTGTGCACGAGGTTCGTGGTCAGCTGCAGCAGGAGCGCGTGCGATCCGAGGGTGGGCGTGATGTCGCCGGAGGTTTCGAAGGTGACGCCACGCTTCTCGGCGAGGGGGAGGAGTGTCTCGACGGCTTCTTCCGCCAGGAGGGACAGGTCGACGTGTTCCCGGGTGAAGGAGCGCTGGTCGGCGTGGCTGAGCAGAAGGAGTGCTTCGGTGAGGTCGATCGCCCGGGTGTTGACGGCGTGGAGGCGGTCGATGACCTCGCCGGCGTCCTGGTTCGGATCGGCGCGCGCCACGTCGAGAAGTGCCTTCGAGACCGCCAGCGGGGTACGCAGCTCGTGCGAGGCGTTGGCCGCGAATCTCTGCTGTTCGGCGACGTGCGCTTCGAGCCGGGCGAGCATCGCGTCGAAGGCGTCGGCGAGTTCGCGGAACTCGTCCTTGCGGCCCGGCAGCCGGATCCGGTGGGAGAGCGATCCGTTCGTGGCGGTTCGGGTGGCCTCCGTGATGCGGGTCAGCGGGGCGAGCATGCGGCCGGCGAGGATCCACCCTCCCACGAGGCCGAACACCAGCAGGAACGCCAGTACCGCGGCCGCCCTCGGAGCGAAGACGTCCAGGAGGACGGACCGGATGGGAAAAACACCGTCGGGCCTGTCGTCGGGGTTTTTGAGCATCGCCCGATCGGGGACGTACCGCAGGAGGAACACCCACACCGCCGCGAGCAGCAGGACGCCGGCGATCATGAGGAATCCGGCGTAGCTGAGGGTGAGTTTGAGGCGAACGCTCATGCCGGGCCGCCTATCCACGGTCCCCTCCCCCGTGCCCGGCCCCGTGTCCGGTCTCCGGTTGCGTGTCGATGCGGTAGCCGACGCCCGGCAGAGTGGCGATGATCCAGGGTTCGCCGAGCCGCTTGCGCAGGGCCGAGACGGTGATGCGCACGGCGTTGGTGAACGGGTCGGCGTTCTCGTCCCACGCGCGTTCCAGGAGTTCTTCGGCGCTGACGGTGCCGCCTTCGGCGGCGACGAGGACTTCGAGCACGGCGAACTGCTTCCGGGTCAGCGCGACGTAGCGGTCGTCGCGGTAGACCTCTCTGCGGAACGGGTCCAGGCGCAGACCCGCGATCTCCCGCACGGGCGGCCTGTTGTGGGCGCGTCTGCGGTCGAGTGCTCTGAGCCTGAGCGCGAGTTCCCGGAGTTCGAAAGGTTTCGTGAGGTAGTCGTCGGCGCCGAGTTCGAACCCGGAGGCCTTGTCGTCGAGCCGGTCGGCGGCGGTGAGCATGAGGATCGGCATGCCGCTGCCGGAGGCGACGATGCGCTTGGCGATCTCGTCACCGGAGGGGCCCGGGATGTCGCGGTCGAGGACGGCGATGTCGTACGTGTTGATGCCCAGCAGTTCCAGAGCGGTGTCGCCGTCACCCGCGAGGTCGGCGGCGATCGCCTCCAGTCGCAGGCCGTCGCGGATGGCTTCCGCCAGAAAGGGCTCGTCCTCGACGATCAGCACACGCATACGCCCGATGCTACGAGCCGACGTATATCGCCGACATATCGAAAACCGCATACGTGCCCGCAACACCGCGCTGCCTTGACTGGGGGCATGTCCAGCAGCGAACCAGCACGAACAGGAACCGGCCGTGGCCGGCCTCGGCCCCGTCGACCGGGAGCCTCCACACGATGACGACCACCCCCCAGCAGGACACTCACGAACCCATGGCCGCCGACGCGCGGGACACGGCGGAGACCGGACAGGGCGACGCCGGCCGCCGGGGTGCCGACCCCCGGGGTGGCGGCTCCGTTGCCTGGCGTGCGGGCATCCGCCGGGCGATCCGCGCCGTCTCCCGGCCTGAGCCCTGGAAGCGCGGCCCGGTGCTGGCGGCGCTCGCGCTGCTCCTCGGCCTGCTCATGCTGCTGCACGCGAAGATCCCGGACGGGCTGAAGAACGTCGGCAGCCTGGTGGAGACCTTCCTGCCGTGGTTCGGCCTGTTCGTCCCGGTGCTGCTGGCCGGGGCGCTGTGGCGCCGCTCGGCCTCCACCGTGGTCGCGCTGCTGCTGCCGGTCACGGTGTGGCTGAACCTCTTCGGCGGCGTGCTCAGCGACAAGTCCCACCCCGGCGGTGACCTCACCGTGGTCAGCCACAACGTCGGCGCCGGCAACTCCGACCCGGCCGGCACCGCCCGCGACCTGGCCGCCTCCGGTGCGGACGTGCTGGCGCTGGAGGAGCTGACCGGGCGGGCCCGGGGCGCCTACGGGAAGGGGCTGGCGAAGGCGTACCCGTACCACACGGTCAAGGGCACGGTCGGGCTGTGGAGCAAGCGCCCGCTGTCTGACACCCGGACCGTCGACGTCGCGATGCCGGGCAAGGCCGGGCCGCTGGCGAGGAACCTGTCGGCCGAGGAGAAGGCGGCCACGCCCCGGGCGCTGCGCACCACGGTGGCCACGGACCAGGGGCCGCTCGCGGTGTACGTGGCCCACCTCGGGTCCGTACGCGTCAATCCCAGGGCGGGCCTGTCGACGAGCCAGCGGGACGAGGGCGCGCAGAAGCTCGGCGAGGCCGTCGCGGCCGAGCCGAACGAGCGGGTGGTGCTGCTCGGCGACCTGAACGGCACGACGGACGACCGCGCGTTCGACGGCCTCACCTCGCAGCTGCACTCGGCCCAGGAAACGGCCGGGGACGGCTTCGGCTTCAGCTGGCCGGCGGGGTTCCCGGTCGTACGGATCGACCAGATCCTGGTCCGCGGTGTGGAGCCGCAGAGCTCATGGGTACTGCCGGCCACCGGCAGCGACCACCTGCCGGTGGCGGCGAGGATCAGCTGGTGAACACCGAGTTCACCTGAACTGTCCGCCAGGCGCTGTCAGCGCTCGCAGAACTCGGTCTCGACGGCCGTGTCCTCCAGTCGCTGCTCGCCCCGGTCGCCGTTGCGGTTCATGGTCATGAGGCCTGGGTGTTCGGGTGTGATCGGGGCGGGGCGTGGTCAGGTGGCCCGGCCGGTGCGGCGGTGGCTGCGGTGGGCGTCCCCAGGGCGACGGCTGCGACGGCAAGGGCGACGCGGAGTCCGCGAAAGGACTGTTGACGGCTCATGGGAACAGCCCACCGAGTGCCCGCTCCCCCGCAGCATCGGGAACACCCCGGAGGGGAACACCCGTGCGGCAGGATGGCGCCCATGATTCGTTCCGTGCGTGCCATGCGTGTCCTGCCGTTGCTGCTCCTGCCCCTGCTGCTCGTTTCCTGCGGTACGGAGGAGGCGGGTGCCGGGGCCGGCACGGGTGATACCGGTAAGGGCACGGCAGGTGCCGACAAGGGCACGGGCAGCTCGGCCGATCCCGCCGATCCTGCCGAACTCGCCGCCCGTGCCGGGGCCTTGGGGATCGCGCCGGAGTTCGTCTATGTCACCGAGGCCCCGGGGTTCGCCGTGGCCCAGCAGTCGGTGGGGGTGTTCGGGGGCGACGGGTTCCATGCCGCGTACTTCTCCCGGAAGACCCACGCCCAGTTCGAACTCTTCGTGGACCGGGGCACGTTGACAGCGGAGAACTGCCCGAAGACCCAAGTGGGGCAGGGGTCGGGCGAGTCGGTCGCCTGTGAGCGCGACGGGGACGCCTGGTACCGGAAGGCCGGTGGCCGGCACGAGTACGCCCTGCCCCGCGACGGCCATGTGATCCGGCTCGTCGGTGACGCGAACCGGCTGGACCGCGCCGTTCTGCGCGAGGCCGCGGAAGCGACCCACCACCCGGACGCCGCCGAGCTGACCGCCCTCCTGCCACCGGCCCCCGAGGGCACCGCCACCGAGCCGGTCGAGCGCGGGGACCTGCCACCGGTCGGCGACGGGGCGCCCAACAACGAGGTGGGCGCGTCGGGTTGAGCGACCGGCCCGCCGGACCGAAAATTTCGGAGTCCCGCCCGCTCCCCCGGCCCTCCGCCCCGCGCGCCGGCGCGCCATAGAGTCGGGCCCCATGGCAGCGCAGCACCTCGAACCCCGTGTCCTCGTCCACACCCGCACCACGGACTACCGCCACGAGTCGATACCCGACGGCATCGCCGCCGTGCGGTCGCTCGGGGCCGCGCACGGCTTCACCGTCCACGCCTCGGAGGCCTACGAGGATCCGGCCTTCCGGCAGCACCTGCTCGGCGGAATCGGCTGGGCGGGGCGAATCCGCACTCTGTGAGAGGCGGGCGGCCCCTCGGCCGTCACCTCCGCCGCACACCTCCCGACCTCCGAAGCCGCCGCACGACCGACAGCGGCACGGCACCGGGCTTCTGCGTCTTCCGGTCGGCAGGATCGACAGGGTCGGCCGTGACCTCCGAGGCGGCGAACTCGGCCTCCCACAAGGCTAGTTCGCGATCCCGCGGCCCGTGCACGACCGCGGGTTCCCCCGCCCCGAAGACCCGTACCGGATGCGTGGCGTCCCACACCGGCCACCCCGGATCCCCCTCGACGGCGAACCGCACCCACGCCGAGTGCATCTCGTCGGCGAGAGCCTGCGGGGCCCCGGGCCCGGCGAGCTTCGCGGCCTCGGGCACGTCGGCGGTGTCGAAGACGAAGCCGAGCTCCAGGGCATGGCAGGCGCCGAGGCCGGGGACGTTGGAGGGCCAGGCGAACTCGTAGACGTACGAGGGTGCCGGGTGGGCGTCCGCCAGACGGTGCAGCGGGACGCGGAGGAGATGGTCGGTGACCAGCTGGCCCACCAGGTCGGCGGTGCTCGCGTCGGGATGGGCCAGCCGGTATCCGCGCGGGACCTCGGGGCCGCAGCGGCAGCGGGCCATCGCGCCGGCCAGGGCCACCGGGCCGAGCCGGTCGATGCGTTCCAGGAGGCCGGTGGGCGCGAGCCACAGCCGGTACTCCTCGCTGGTCCAGCCCAGCATCAGGTCGACGTCCCGGGCCGCGTCGCCGTCCAGCAGCGCCTCCAGCGGGTCGCGCGGCACGAGGTCTCCGTCGACGACGATGCCGAACGCGGGACCCCCGAGGACCGGGCTGGCACGGCGGCCGACCTCGGCCTGCGCCTCGGCCAGGGCGGCCCGGTCGACGGCGGCGAACGCCTCGGCGGTCGCGGGGATCTTCAGCCGCGTGGCCATACGCCGTACCAGGCGCCGCACCTTGTCCCGTTCCGTCACCTCGGGCGGGCCGCTCTGCAGCGCGGCCCGCCGGAACAGCCCCTGGGCGTACGGGCTCGCCAGCAGCGCGCCGATGCTGATCGCGCCTGCGGACTCGCCGAAGACGGTCACCCGGTCCGGATCGCGGCCGAACTCGGCGATCGCGTCCCGCACCCACTCCAGCGCGGCGAGCTGGTCGCGCAGGCCCGGGTTGGCGGGGGCGTCCGGGAAGAGGCCGTAACCCTCAACGCCCAGGCGGTAGTTGAGGGAGACGAACACCAGGCCGTCGCGGGCGAAGGACCGGCCGTCGTACACCGGGACCGCCGAAGAGCCGCGGGTCAGCGCCCCGCCGTGGATCCACACCATGACGGGCAGGCGGGCGCCGGGGCCCGGCTCGGGCGTCCACACGTTCAGGCTGAGGATGTCGTCGCCCGGCACGACCGGGTCGGAGAGCAGCTTCGCGAAGGCCTCGGAGTACGGGGGCTTGGGCGGCGTCGGCCCGAACTCACCCGCGTCGCGGACGCCGTCCCACGGCTCGGGCGGGACGGGCGGACGGAAGCGGCGGGGGCCGAAGGGAGGGGCGGCGTAGGGGATGCCCCGGAACACGGCGAGGCCGTTCTCGTAACGGCCTCGGACGGCACCGTACGGGGTGCTGACCACGGGACCCTCGGTCATTCGACCATCTCCTCACCTGAGCGGGAACCACAGGGCCTGCCCCCTCAGCGCATCACACAATCCCTGTGTCACGCAGCCCAGGAGCGGCCCGGGGAAGTTCAGGGCGGCCCCCGGAAGGGCGAAATCCGCCGTGCGGTGGTCCGTACGGCGGCCCGTCTGGCGGTCCGTCCGGCAGCGCGGGGCGACACGGCCAACCGCCCAGGACCTGCGTGTTCGACATTTCGAAAGTTTCGACTCCGCGAAATTCCGTTGAATACCCGCTCTTCCACGGCGTGTCACCGCGGCCTTACTGTAGGAAGCGCTTTCTACCCGAAACTTTCGACGGCCCTCGGGACGGGGCCTGGAGAGGTGGGCTTCCATGGTGCGTACCGGAAGCGTGGCCGGGCCGACCCTCGCGGTCGTCGCACGCGAGGCGGGCGTTTCCGTACCGACGGCCTCCAAGGTCGTCAACGGCCGTGAGGACGTGGCGCCGGAGACCCGCCGCCGGGTGACGGAGGCGCTCGACCGGCTCGGCTATGTCCGCAGACCCCGGTTCGACGCGGTGAAGTCGCCCGGCCTGGTCGACCTCGTCGTCCACTCGCTGGAGAACTCCTGGTCGGGCTCGATCCTGCACGGCGTGGAGGAGGCGGCGCACGACGCGGGCATGGAGGTGGTGGTCTCGGCGGGCCTGACCCGGACCCGGGGCGGCCGGCCGGAGCGCGGCTGGCTGGACAAGCTCTCCACGCGCGGCTCCTCCGGGGTGCTGTTCAACCTCGCCGAGCTGACCGCGTCCCAGTACGCCTGGCTGGACCAGCACCGCATCCCGTTCGTGCTGATCGACCCGGTGCTGGAGCCGCCGTCCGGAGTCGTCTCGGTGGGCGCGGCCAACTGGCACGGCGGGGTGACCGCCACCGAGCATCTGCTCTCCCTCGGCCACGAACGCATAGCGGTCATCGCCGGTTACCGCCGCAAGATGTGCAGCACCGCGCGCGTCGCCGGCTACCGCTCGGCGCTCGCGGCGGCCGGACTGCGCCACCGCCCCGAGTACCTGCGCTACGGCAACTTCGACGAGAGCGCCGCGCACCGCCGCATGCTGGAGCTCCTCGATCTTCCGGAACCGCCCACGGCCGTCTTCGTCTGCTCGGACCGCATGGCTCTGGGCGCGTACCGGGCGCTGGCCGAGCGGGGGCTGTCCGTCCCGGACGACGTCAGCGTGGTGGGCTTCGACGACCTGCCCGAGGCCCACTGGGCCTCGCCGGCCCTGACGACCGTCCGCCAGCCGCTCGCGGAGATGGCGGCGACGGCGATGCGCCTGCTGGTGCGGATGATGGCGGGCGAGCAGCCGGAGGGGACGCGTACGGAGTTGTCCACGCGGCTGGTGGTACGGGCGAGCACGGCAGCACCCCGCTGACCCGGCCGGGTGCGGGCGAGCACGGCACCCCACCGGCCCGCCCCGCCCTCACGCGGAGTCGAGCGAGGCGAGGGAGCCGGGCGAATCGAGGGAGCCGGGCGCGTTGGGCGAATCGAGTGAGCCGAGTGAGCTGAGTGAGTCCTGTCAGCCGAGTGCCCCCGCGATCCCGGTGATCGCCGTCGGCCCGACCCGGCAGCACCCGCCGATCAGCCGGGCCCCGGCCCGCTCCCAGCCGCCGACCTGTTCGGGGGTGAAGGTGGAGCGGCCGGTCCAGGCGCGCGCCTCGGCGTCCCAGGTCTCGCCGCTGTTCGGGTAGACCACGACCGGCTTGCCGGTGACGCGTGCGGCGGTCTCCACCGCGGCGTCCACGTCGTCGGGGACGCAGCAGTTGACGCCGACCGCGATCACCTCGTCGGCGTCGGCGGCGAGCGCGAAGGCCTCCTCCAGCGGCTGCCCTGCCCGGGTCCGGCCCCCGGCGACGCTGTACGACAGCCACGCCGGTACGCCGAGCCCGCGCACCGCCCGCAGCAGCGCCCGCGCCTCGTCGGCGTCGGGCACGGTCTCAAGGGCCAGGACGTCAGGACCGGCCTCGGCCAGCACCTCAAGGCGGGGCCGGTGAAACGCCTCCAGTTCGGCGACGCTCAGCCCGTACCTGCCCCGGTACTCCGAACCGTCCGCGAGCATCGCCCCGTACGGGCCCACCGACGCCGCCACCCACAGCGGCTCGCGCACACCCTTCGCCTCGGCCTGCCGGGCCGCCTCGCGGGCGAGTTCGACGCTGAGCCCGAGCAGTTCGGCCGCTCGCTCGCGGGAGATGCCGCGCCCCGCGAAGCCTTCGAAGGTCGCCTGGTAGCTGGAGGTGATCGCCACGTTCGCGCCCGCCTCGAAGTACGCCAGATGTGCCTCGGTGATCGCCTCGGGCCGCTCGGCGAGCAGCCGCGCCGACCACAGTTCGTCGCTCAGGTCGTGCCCGGCCGATTCGAGCTGGTTGGACATACCGCCGTCGAGGACGACGGTGCCGGTGGCGAGCGCCTCGGCGAGGGTGCGCGGGGCGGTGGGAGAGGGATCGCGGGTGGGGTCGCTGCTCATGCCACGACGCTAGTCGAAGGCGTGGCGGACGCCCGAGCGTGTCCAGTGTGTGAACAGATCGCCCACCATGTGGGATGCGGGGTTACGATCACGGCCTCCCCACTCCCCGTACGCCGCAGTGCGTCGACCGGCGTCGCCGTGGCCGCCGGACGCGATGCGGCGCGTCCCCACGGAATCCGGAAGTGCCATGACTGCCCCCAGCACCACCGAGGCCGGTGGAACACACCCCGGTCCGGCCCCCGCCGCACCCCGCCGCACCTTCGGCCTCGCCGCCGCCACCGCCCTCGTCATGGGCAACATCATCGGCGGCGGCATCTTCGTGCTGCCCGCCACCGTCGCCCCGTACGGCACGGTCAGCCTGCTCGCCTTCGTCATCCTGTCCGTAGGCGCGGTACTGCTGGCCCTGCTCTTCGGGAAACTCGCGCGCCGCAGCCCGGTCACCGGCGGGCTCTACGTCTATCCGCGGGACGCGTTCGGCGAGTTCGCGGGCTTTCTGTCGGCCTGGTCGTACTGGACCATGACCTGGGTCAGCATCGCCGCGCTCGCGGTGGCGACCGTCGGATACGCCGATGTGCTGCTGCCGCTGGACGGCAACCGTGCCCTGGAGGCGGCCGTGGCCGCGGCCGCGCTGTGGCTGCCCGCCGCCGCGAACTTCGCGGGCACCCGCTGGGTCGGCGGGGTGCAGATCGTGTCGACGATCCTGAAGTTCGTGCCGCTGCTCCTGGTCGCCACCGTCGGGCTCTTCTTCATCGACACCGACAACTTCGGCCCTTTCAACGCCTCCGGCGACAGCGTGCCCGGCGCGCTCGCCGCCTCGGCCGCGCTGCTCCTCTACAGCTTCCTGGGCGTCGAGTCGGCCGCGATGAGCGCGGGCGAGGTCCGCGACCCGGAGCGCACGGTCGGCCGCGCCAGCGTGCTGGGCACGCTCGGCTCGGCACTCGTCTACCTCCTCGGCACGGTCGCGGTCTTCGGGCTCGTCCCGCACGGCCAACTCGCCGAGTCCGGCGCGCCGTTCGCCGACGCCGTGGACGCGATGACCGGCGGCCACTGGGGCGGCACGCTCATCGCGGTCGTCGCCGTCGCCTCGATGGTCGGCTGCCTCAACGGGTGGATCCTGATGAGCGCCCAGATGCCGTACGCCGCCGCCCGCGACGGACTGTTCCCGGCGAGGTTCGCCCGCGTGGGCAAGGGTGGGGTCCCCGGTTTCGGCGTCCTCGCCTGCGCTTCCCTCGGCACGGTTCTGATCGGCCTCAACTACACGGCGGGACCCGACGCCACGTTCCGCGTACTCGTCCTCATCACCACCTTCACCGGGTGCGTGCCGTATCTCCTGTCGGCCGCGGCCCAGTTGTACTGGCTCGCCCAGGGCACCCGCGAACGCGTCCGCCCCGCGGGCCTGGCACGCGACCTGATCGTCGCCGCCCTCTCCTTCGCCTTCTCGTTCTGGCTCATCGCGGGGGCCGGGTATGCGGCCGTCTACCAGGGGGTGTTGTTCCTGTTCGCCGGGATCCCCGTGTACGTGTGGCTGCGGGGGC
Source organism: Streptomyces sp. ActVer (assembly GCF_027270795.1). NCBI lineage: Bacteria > Bacillati > Actinomycetota > Actinomycetes > Kitasatosporales > Streptomycetaceae > Streptomyces > Streptomyces sp. ActVer. Next base: position 1,119 of record NZ_JAPWHT010000068.1, on the reverse strand, counting down.
GGTCCGAGGGCGGGCGGTCGTCCGGAGTCACCAAGGGATGACTCCAGGGTCACCAGGGGATGACGCCGTCGTCCTCGAAGAACGAACCGGTCGGGCCGCCGTCGGGCAGTGTGGCGAGCCGGATCGCCGTCGCCGCGCCCTGCTCGGGGGTGCGGGGTCCTTGGAAGCCGGTGAAGTCGGTCGCGACCAGGCCCGGGCAGGCGGCGTTGATCAGGATGTTCGTGTCGGCGAGCTGCCGGGCGTACTGCACGGTGACGGCGTTGAGGAACGACTTCGACGGTGAGTAGGCCGCCATGACGGGGCCGATCTCGATGTCCGGGTCCGCCTGCCGGGTGAGGGAGGCGACCGAACTGGAGACGTTGACGATGCGCGGCGACGTCGAGCGCCGCAGCAGCGGCAGCATCGCGTTGGTCACCCGGATGACACCGATGACGTTGGTCTCCACAACCGTGCGGACCAGGTCGAGGTCGAGCGCGGTCGGGTCCTGTATCCAACCCGGCCCCATCTCCCCCGAGATACCGGCGTTGTTGACCAGGACGTCCAGGCGCCCGGCCCGCCGTTCGACCAGTTCCGCGCCATCGGTGACGCTCAGGTCGGCGGTCACGTCCAGCGGAACCCCGAACGCGTCCACCCCGGCGGCGCGCAGCTTCTCCACGGCGCTCTCGCGCCGGACCTCGTCGCGGGCTCCCACGCCCACGCGGTACCCGAGGGCGCCAAGCCCGGCCGCGATCTCGTACCCGATTCCCTTGTTCGCGCCGGTGACCAGCGCGATCTTCGTTTCGCTCATGCCGTTGATGTTCACTCGCGGACGAGCGGTGCGGCCAACACCGATCCAGTGCTCTGTCATACCTGGTAGGTATCACCGGGCTACGCTGTGGCCGTGGACACCTTGGAGACCCGCGAGTTGAGGTACTTCGTCGCCGTCGCCGAGGAACTGCACTTCGGCCGCGCCGCCGAGCGCCTCGGCATGGCCCAGCCACCGCTGTCCCGGGCGATCCAGCAGCTCGAACGGCGCCTCGGCGTCTGCCTGTTGGAACGCAACCGTCGCGGCGTCTCCCTGACCGACGCCGGGGAGGTACTGCTGCACGAGGGCCGCGCAGCCCTCGACGCGACCACCGC
>NZ_JAPWHT010000689.1:0-3650 GCF_027270795.1 Streptomyces sp. ActVer | reverse complement strand
CGCCGGCCGCGCGGGCGGCGGTGACGGTGCCCTCGCCGGGCTCGGCCCAGGGGTGCGCCGCGAGGTTGAACGTCGCCCAGTGGATCGGCATCATCACGCCGCTGGGCCGGCCGCCCTGGAGGTCCAGGTGGGCCCGCATGCCCTCCTCGGGCGTCATGTGGATGTCGGGCCAGAACTCGCTGTACGCGCCGATCTGGATCATCGTGGCGTCGAAGGGGCCGTGCTCGGCGCCGATGTCCGCGAAACCGGCGAAGTACCCCGTGTCCCCGCTGTGGTAGATCCGGTGCTCGTCCCCGGCCACGGCCCAGGAGGCCCAGAGGGTGTGCTGCGTGTTGCGCAGGCCGCGGCCGCAGAAGTGGCGGGCGGGTGTGGCGGTCAGGGAGATTCCGCCGACCTTCGTCGTCTCGTGCCAGTCGAGCTCGCGCAGCCTGTCCGCGGAGACGCCCCAGTGCTCCAGGTGGGCGCCGACACCGAGGGGCACCGCGAACACCGTGTCCGTACCGGCCAGGGCCTTGATCGTGGGCAGGTCCAGGTGGTCGTAGTGGTCGTGCGAGATGACGACCACGTCCACCGGGCCGAGCGCCTCCAGCGGGAGGGGCACGGGGTGCAGCCTCTTGGGACCGGCGAAGGCGAACGGGGAGCAGCGCTCACCCCAGACCGGGTCGAAGAGCACTCGGTGCCCGTCGATCTCGGCGAGGACGCTGGAGTGCCCCATCCACGTCAGCCGCAGTCCGTCGGCCGGTGGCCGGGCCAGGTCGGCGAGGGTCGTGGCATGCACAGGCACTGTGCCCGCCGGGGCGCGGCGCACGCGCTCCTCCTTGCGGAAGAAGGACCGCGCGAACTCGAGCATGGCACCGTCGGGCCGGGGTGCGCCCTCGGGATTCCGGAAGACGCCGTCCGCGTAGTTCGGCGATCTGCGGATGCGCTCCATGCGCTCACCGCTCGGATCCGCGCCGAACGCGGCGGGCCGCAGCGCACGGAGCCCGGAGCTGAGGGAACGGGAACCGGTCACGGCACCTCCAGGTGGAGTCGGTCTGAATTTCCATTATGGTCGCCGCCTCTGACAGCGCCGGGTCGGGCGTATGGCAGGGCGGTTTCCGCGCGGGCCATGGCGGGATCCATCGAATACGGCATCACGTTCTACTGAAGATCCATTCAGTAAGTTGACAGATACATGCAGCACTTTCGATACTGACCGACCATTCAGTAGAGGCAGCCGGTACAGCACCGGGGCGCAGTCTGCACCCGGCCCCACGCCGGTCAAACGCTCCGAACCTGTCACCTTGTTCCCCTCGCCCCCGTTTTCCAGACCCCCGTTTCTCAGACCCCCGTCCCCGAGGAGCCCCATGACCGCCCAGGACAGCAGCCCGTTGATGACGCTCACCTGGACCGACCACGTCACCGGCCGACAGGGGCATCTGGTCGTGGACCGGCTGGTGCGCGGTGTCTCCAGCGGCGGGCTCCGCATGCGGGCGGGCTGCACGCTGGACGAGGTCGCCGGGCTCGCCCGTGGAATGACCATGAAAGAGGCCCTGCACTACAACCCCGAGAGCCGCTACGTACCGCTGGGCGGCGCCAAGGGCGGCATCGACTGCGATCCCCAGGCCCCGGAGGCGTACGGCCTGCTCGTGCGCTATCTGCGTGCCATGCGCCCGTACATCGAGAGCCTCTGGACCACCGGGGAGGATCTCGGTCTCACCCAGGACCTCGTCGACCGCGCCGCGGCGGAGGCGGGTCTCGTGTCGTCGATCCAGGCCGTGTATCCGCTGCTCGACGACGAGGCGGCGGCCCGGCGGCGGCTGGCGGACGCGTTCGCGGTCGAGGTGGACGGCATCGGGCTCGACGAGCTGGTCGGCGGCTGCGGGGTGGCCGAGTCGGTCCTCGCGGCCCTGGACCGGGCCGGGGTCGCGCACGAGGGGACCCGGGTCTCCGTGCAGGGGCTGGGCACGATGGGCGGGGCCACAGCCCGCTTCCTCGCGCGCGCGGGACTCAGAATCGTGGCCGTCGCCGACGTGAAGGGCACGATCGCCAACCCCGGAGGGCTCGACGTCGACGCGCTGCTCGCCGCCCGGGACACGTACGGAACGATCGACCGTGCGGCCCTGCGTCCGGGCGACCGCGAACTGCCCGGCGACGCCTGGCTGTCCGCCGACGCCGACGTGCTGGTGCCGGCGGCGGTCTCGTACACGATCGACACCACCAACCAGGGGCGGATCACGGCCCGTTGGATCGTCGAGGCCGCCAACATGCCCGTCCTGCCGGGCGCGGAGCAGCAGCTCGCCGGCCGCGGTGTCACCGTCCTGCCGGACGTCGTGGTCAACTCCGGGACCAACGCCTGGTGGTGGTGGACCCTGTTCGGCGACATCGGGGCCGACGCGGACGAGGCGTTCGCGTACACGCGACGTTCGATGCGTGCACTGATCGACCAGACGCTCGCGCGCGCGGAGGCCGACGGGACGACACCGCGGGCGGCCGCGCACGCGATCGTCGCGGACCGGCTGCCGGTGATCGCGGAGCGCTTCGGCTGGTACCGCTGACGCCGCGAGCACGCCCGGCGGGAACGGTGACGGCCCGGCCGCGGCCGGTAACCGACCCTCCACCGGCGCACTCCGGGGCGAAGCAATAGGGTTGCCCGGTGGCAAGAGTGCGGTTGAGCGTGGCGGAGCGGCGTGAGGAACTGCTGCGGGCCGCCATCCAGCAGATCGAGGGGCGGGGCGTGTCCGCGGTGCGGATCGCCGATGTGGCGACCGCGCTCGGGGTGAGCAACGCGCTGGTGCTCTATCACTTCTCGACCAAGGAGAAACTGGTCGCCGCCGCGTTCACGTACGCGGCCGAGGACGACCTCGCCCACCTCCGCAAGCTGCTCGGCCGCCGGACGACCGCGCTGCGGCGGCTGCGGGCGGCGGTCCGCTGGTACGCGCCGACCGGGCAGGCCAAGGGCTGGCGGCTGTGGATCGAGGGCTGGGCCGTGGCGCTGCGCGAGCCCGCGCTGCGGGACGTCACCCGCGACCTGGACCGGCAGTGGAAGGCCGCGATCACCGAGGTCATCGCGGAGGGCGTGGCCGCCGGCGAGTTCCACTGCCCGGACCCCACGAGTACGGCCCTGCGTCTGACCGCCCTGCTGGACGGGCTCGCCGTCCAGATGACGGCGTACCCCGGCGCGGTCTCACGCGCCCGCACCCAGGAGTGGGTGGACGAGGCACTGGCCCGGGAGCTGGGCCTGGACCGCGGGGCGCTGACGGCTCCGGGCGCCTGAGGCGGCGTACCGACGCACCGCCGATTCGCCGATTCGCAAGCCGGGAGGGGACAGCCAGGCCTCGTCGACGTCACCGCCGAGCGACGGCGGGGCTTCCCCGGCATCACCGACCGCAAGACGGTTCGCGGCCTCACCACAAAGAATTTCGGCCTCACCCACAACGCAGCGGCGGCTCCCCCGACGTCACCCGTCAAGGAAGCCCCGTCCCTCCGCGGACATTCCGGCCACAGACCGAGACCGGTCGAACCGCGGCCCGCCCCGAAGGCCCTAGGCCCCCGGACCTTCAAGCCACCGGCTCGATCCGCATCTTGATGTCGTCGGGCGACAGGCTTCCCTTCGCCACCACACGGTCCCCGGAGGACTCCCCGCGCAGTCGCCGCCCGACCCCGGCACC
>NZ_JAPWHT010000688.1:0-3677 GCF_027270795.1 Streptomyces sp. ActVer | reverse complement strand
CCGCCCGCTCCCACCGCCGACGTGGCGCCCGTGGCACCGGCGCAGCCCGTCGCCCCGGCCACGCCCGCGACGGCCAGCCCGACCACTCCGACCACTCCGACCACCCCGACCACCCCAACCACTCCGACCGCGACGCCCGCGAAGGAACCCGGGGGGCCCGCCTTCGGCGCCTACCTGGACTACGGCCCCCGTGGCGTGGCCCGGATCGCCGAGCTCAGCCGCTGGCTGGGCGGCGCCGACCTGCGCGTGGCGCACACATATCTGCCCGGCGACCGCTGGAGCAACATCGAGGGCCTGCCCGGCTTCCTCGACACCTGGGCGGACTGGCAGGCGAACGAGGACGACCGGCTCTTCGTCCTCAACGTCCCGATGCTGGAGCGCAACGAGGAGAACGTCTCCGACGCGGAGGTCCGCTTCCAGCTGCGCCGCGGCGCGGCCGGAGACTTCGACCGCCACTTCCGCAAGCTGGCCGAGCGGCTCGTCGACCTGGATGCGCCCGACACCGTCATCGTGCTCGGCTGGGAAATGAACGGCACCACGTACACCCATCGCTGCGGCCCTGACCCGGAGGCCTGGAAGAAGTACTGGAACAGAATCGTCACCACCATGCGGGCGGTGCCGGGGCAGAAATTCCGGTTCGACTTCGCGCCGAACCGCGGCCGGGACGCCATTCCCTGGACCCAGTGCTATCCGGGCGACGACACCGTCGACATCATCGGTATGGATTCGTACGACCAGCCGCGGGGCCAGTCATTCGACGAGGCCGTGTCGGAGCCCTACGGACTTCAGGCGCACGTCGACTTCGCGAAGGCCCACGGAAAGCCGATTTCCTATCCGGAATGGGGACTCTTCCGCAACGGCGACAACCCGACGTACATGAAGCGCATGCTCGCGTGGATGGACGAGCACAAGCCGCTGTACAACACGCTCACCGACTACTGCCCGCACGGCGTGTGGCAGTGCGGGGACAACCCCAAGGCGTCCGAGATCTACCGGGCGGCGCTCTTCGGCCGCACCGACACGACACCGCTGCCCAAGCCCACCGGCCCGACGCCGAAACCGACCCCGGTGCCCAGGCCGACGCCGCTGAACCCGCCCAACTGCTCGCCGCTGGAGCTTGGCGACTGGGTCGAGTACTGGCTCGGCGGGAAGCTCTGCCTGCGCTTCGACTGGTGGTCGCGCCACCGCTGACCGGGCATCCGCCGACCGGGCGGTGGCGGCGGGTCGGTCACGGCCTGCCGCCACCGCGTTCCCTCCAGCCGTGGAAGCGGTCGAGCAGTTCCTTGCCCCGGCTGCGGGCGGCCACGTCGCACACGGCCGCCGACATCAGCGGGGCCGTCCGCCGCCGGGCGAGCAGGAAGCGCTGGTTGACGACGGGCTGGGGCCGCCAGTGGTGCTTGTAGGGCTCGTTGCCGCGCAGCAGGCTCAGCACCCGGCGGCCGCCCGCCTCGGTGTGCTGGGCGCAGGCGTGCAGCAGCATCGTCGCGACGTCCGCCTTCCGCTCGCGCAGCTGCGGATGGGCGCCGTACAGGTAGCCGCCCGCCAACTGCCGTGACAGCAGAGTCAGATCGACCGCCATCACGGTGTCGCCCAGCCGGAACTCGGTCACCACCGCGTCCCCGGCGTCGACCATCGGCCCCACCGACCGGACCAGATGCTCGGCGAACCGCTCCTGCAGATGCTCGGTGGTCACCTTGCGGCCCTGCCACTGGAGCCGGTGCAGTTCGAGGAGCCGGTGCAGGGCCGCGCCCACCTCGTCGGGGCGCACGGCACGCCGTTCGACGCCCAGTGAGGTGAGCTTGCGCAGCTTGGCGCGGACCCGCTGCTGGGCCTTGGCCGTCGCGAGCCGTCCGATCAGATCGTCCATCGACGCGCCCGGCAGCTCCAGGCACAGCGAGTCCAGCACCCGCCGTCGCGGCCCGCGCCAGCTCGCGTAGACCCGCTCCACCGCGCCGCCGGGCCGTACCTCGCGAAAGTCGATCAGCGCGGTGCGGGCGGCCGTTGCGAGGCCCTCGGCGAGGGCGGCGGCCGCCCGGTCGGTCCGCTCGCCGTCCTCGATGAGCACATCCCCGAAGTCGGAGATCGACCCGCCGAGCGGCACCAGGGCCGGCCACGGCTGCCGTACGAGCATCAGCGGGGCGGCGGCGACCAGCTCACCGCCCTCGCGGACGAGGACGAGCCGGAGCCGGCCGGGTCTGCCGTACGAGAGCCACCAGGAGTGCAGCCAGGCGTGGCTCTGGAACGGGGTCGCCGCGCCGCACCGCCGGTACAGCCGCCCCCACTCCTCGGCCAGCCGGCCGAACTCCCGCTCGTCCGTGCACAGTTCGGTCACCGCCGCGCCGGTCGCGGCACCGGTCACCGTGCCGTTCACAGCTGCCCGTGGACGTCGGCGGCGGTGGCCGGGCCGGGCACCGACGCTGTGGGCGAGACGTCCGAGGACCGGCGCGGCCGGACCAGCAGCGCCAGCCCGCCGAGCAGCCCGCCCGCGCTCGCGCCGACCAGCCCGGTCACCGTCGAGGACGCCGACGACGCCTCGGTGGGCTTCATCGCGCGGGAGAACTGCAGCAGCTTCACACGGGTGCTGTCCTCGGCGGAGTTGGCGTGCCGGGTCAGCGAACGCGACACGGCGTTGGCCATGTCCGCGGCCAGGTCGGGACGCGCGGAGGTGGCAGTCACGGCGACCATCGGGGCGTCCGGCGAGGTCGCCGTCTGCACGCTCTCGCGCAGCGTCGACACCGGCACGCCCGCCCACACCTGGGCGTCCCCGAGGACCGCGAGCTGGGTGGCGACCCGGCCGTACGCCTGGGCGAAGCCGAGTGCCGCCGTCGGGTCCGACTTCTCGGTCGGGACGGCGATGACATAGCTCGTGGCCGAGTACTGCGGTGTCTTCAGCTCGCCGTACGCGCCGCCGAGCAGGCCGCCCAGGACGGCGCCCGCCGCCAGCAGGGACCAGGGCGGCAGCCCTTTGGCACGGACAAGTGCCGTCACCGGCCGGCCGGTTGTACGAGTGGGGTTTTCGGTCATGCGGAACTCACTCCCAGAGTTGCGGCCGTGTAGATGTCCATGAGCCGGTCGGCACTGCGGGCGATGCAGTAGTGGTGGGCCGCCTCGGGTGCCGAGCGCGGCCGCGGGCCCTGAGCGCGCACCTGCCGCAGGGCCCGTACGAACGAGTCGGCGCCGCCCTGGACGCGCCGGGCGAACGGGGCCGCGCCCGGCGGCAGGTCGTCGACGGCCGGGCAGGAGACGTAGAGCACGGGCAGGCCCGCCGCGAGCGCCTCCACCACGGCGAGACCGAAGGCCTCCTCGGCGCTGGGCGAGGCGAGCGTGTCCATGGCTCCTATCAGGGAGGGCAGATCGAGACCCGAACCGCCTTGTGGGACATCGGTGTTGGGGCGCTCACCGGTGAACAGCACCCGGTCGGCGACCCCCGCGGCCTGCGCCGTACGCCGCAGCACGTTCTCCTCCGGGCCGCCGCCGACCAGCAACAGCCAGACGTCGTCGGGGAGTTCGGCCAGTGCGCGGACGAGCACCTCGAAGCACTTGCCGGCCGTCAGACGTCCGACGCCTCCGACGACGTACGCGCCCTGCGGCAGCCCGAGCCGCCGCCGGGTGCTCTCGCGCCGGGCCGCGTCGAAGCGGAAGCGCGCCACGTCGATGCCGTTCGGTACGACCTCGAT